>JAFEFW010000635.1 GCA_018240405.1 Pseudomonadota bacterium | reverse complement strand
GATCTGCTGCGCTATACCGTCTCGCCCCTGCTTGGCTGGCTGCAGATGCCGCTGCTGAAGCGGGGGATGTTCTCCCCGGCGCCGGTGCCGGCGCGCTTCCAGGCCGAATACGCGCCAGGGCTGGCACTGCGGCCGTCGCAGATCCGCGCCACGTCGCAGGATGGCGCGCTGATGATACCGGGTGCCCTGGCGCTGCGGGACAGTTACCGGCACCTGACGCTGCCGGTCGTCATCATTGCCGGCGACGGTGACAAGGTCGTCTTCGTGCAGCGGGCAGAGCAGTTGCGGGACGCCATCCCGGGCGCTGTCCTGCAGGTGGTCGAAGGCGCGGGTCACATGGTCCATCATTGTGCACCATCGCTGGTGGCCAAGGCGGTCCAGCGCGTCGGTGCTTCGTCGCAGGCGCCAACCGGGGGGACCGATGCCACGGAGCCGCTGCCTGATCGATCGCCGGAAAGCGTCGGGCCGGAGCATGAAGATCCCGTCGCCGCCGCGTCGTAACGGCGCCCTGGTCCGGCGGAGCGTTTGCCGACCGGCCGGCGCTACGCCTTCGTCGCCACCTTCGCCCAGGTGTCGCGCAGCCCGACCGTCCGGTTGAACACCGGCCGGTGCGGCTGCGAGTCCGGATCGGCGGCAAAGTAGCCGGTGCGCTCGAACTGCACCGCCTCACCCGGCTTGGCGTCCCGCAGCGCGGGCTCGACCAGGGCGTCGGTCAGTACTTCCAGCGAGTCCGGATTCAAGTCCGCCAGCGCGTCGCCATCCGCGCCCGGATCAGGGCGGTTGAACAGGTGCGAATACAGCCGCACTTCGGCCTGCACCGCGTCCGCGGCGGACACCCAGTGGATCGTGGCCTGCACCTTGCGGCCGTCCGGCGAGTTGCCGCCGCGCGAGGCCGGGTCGTAGGTGCAACGCAGTTCCACGACGTCACCCGCATCGTTCTTCACCACCGACTGGCAGGTGATGAAGTAGCCGTAGCGCAGCCGCACTTCCTTGCCGGGGGACAGGCGGAAGAACTTCTTCGGCGGGTTCTCCATGAAGTCGTCGCGCTCGACATAGAGTTCGCGGCTGAAGGTCACCGGGCGCGCGCCGGCGTCCGGATTGTCCGGGTGGTTCTGCGCCTCCAGCGTCTCGGTCTGGCCTTCGGGGTAGTTCTCGATGACCAGTTTCAGTGGCCGCAGCACGGCCATGCGGCGCAAGGCCGAGGGGTTCAGCGTGTCACGAATGGCGGAATCCAGCATCGCCACATCCACCACGCTGTAGGCGCGCGCCACGCCCACGCGGCGAACGAACTCCCGCAGTGCCGCCGGTGGCACCCCGCGGCGACGAACGCCGGCCAGCGTCGGCATGCGCGGGTCGTCCCAGCCGCGGACATGCTTCTCGGTCACCAGGCGCGTCAGGTGCCGCTTCGACAGCACCGTGTAGGTGATGTTGAGCCGGGCGAACTCATACTGGCGTGGGCGCGAGGGGACCGGCAGGTTCTCGATCAGCCAGTCGTACAGCGGCCGGTGATCCTCAAACTCCAGCGTGCAGATGGAGTGGGTGATGTGTTCGATCGCGTCCGACTGGCCATGTGCGAAATCATAGGTCGGGTAGATGCACCAGGCATCGCCGGTCCTGGGATGCGTCGCATGCAGGATGCGGTACAGCACCGGGTCGCGCAGGTTCATGTTGCCCGAGGCCATGTCGATCTTCGCCCGCAGCACCCGCGCGCCGTTGGGGAATTCGCCGGCACGCATGCGGCGGAACAGGTCGAGGTTCTCCTCCACCGTCCGGGTGCGGAAGCGGCTGTTCTGGCCGGGTTCGGTCAGTGTGCCGCGCTGCTGGCGCATCTGGTCGGGCGGCGTGTCGTCCACATAGGCCTTGCCCGCGCGGACCAGATGTTCGGCCCACTCGTAAAGCTGCTCGAAGTAATCCGAGGCGTGATACAGGTGTAAGCCCCAGTCGAAACCGAGCCAGCGGACGTCCTGCTGGATCGAGTCGATGAAGAGCTGCTCTTCCTTCGTCGGGTTGGTGTCGTCGAAGCGCAGATGGCAGCGGCCGCCGAACTCCTGCGCGACGCCGAAATTCAGGCAGATCGATTTGGCGTGGCCGAGATGCAGGAAGCCATTCGGTTCCGGCGGGAAGCGCGTCACCACGCCCTGCACGCGGC
Organism: Pseudomonadota bacterium; assembly: GCA_018240405.1. GTDB lineage: Bacteria > Pseudomonadota > Alphaproteobacteria > Acetobacterales > Acetobacteraceae > Rhodopila. Next base: position 22,127 of record JAFEFW010000635.1, on the reverse strand, counting down.
CGGCGTCCACATCCGCTTGCACAATGTCGCGGATGAAGTCGCGTCCGGGTTCAACGGCTGGCGTTACGGTGTCCACCATTCTCGGCTCCAAAAGTCGGACGCTTCCCTACACCCGGCAGGTGCGTTTGGCGACTTTTCGATGGTCGGAACGCGAGCCGGCTCCGATTCCTCCCGCTGCTCTGGTCCTCGATGAGAGACATGGCGCGACGGCGACCACTCGGTGCCGCCTGTCAGATCTTGATTGTATCCACAATTTGTGGACATAATTCGCCATGGACTTTGAGTGGTCGGAAAGCAAGCGCCTGACCGTCCTGACGACACGCGGCCTCGACTTCATGGATGCCCAGGCGTTCTTCGACGGCCGACCGTTGATCACCGTGCCTTCGCCTCGGGGCGAGGAAGAGTGATGGCTGAGCGTTGGCAAATTGAACGGTTGTCCTGATCGCGGTCGCCTGGATGTGGCGTGGCGGTATGATCAGGATCATTACGATGAGGAGGGCGCGCGATGGCGAGAAACGACCATACCAGGCGCTATTCGGCTGAAACGCTGCGGGCCATGCGGCAGCGCGGCGAGAGCCGGACCGATTGGACGAAGGCCAGGGCGACGACTGAGGCGCAGATCGAGGCGTCAGCCGTCGCCGACCCCGACGAACCGCATGAGGCCGATTGGACGCAAGCCGTGGTCGGAATTCCTGCGCGCAAGCAGGATATCCATATCCGCATCGACGCCGACGTGTTGAGCTGGTTCAAGGCGACGGGCAAAGGCTACCAGACGCGTATCAACAACGTCCTGCGCGCCTTCGTCGAGAGCCGTCGTCACACCGCGCCCTGAACCCGGGCGCGCACGCCAAGCCGCCTTCAGGCTAGCGCCCGCAACGCGTCCTCGATCCCCAGATCCCCCGGCAATGCGCCGCGTGGGAACAGGCGCGTCACGTGGCCCATCTTCCGTCCCGGCGTGGCGCCGTCCTTGCCGTAGAGATGCGGGATAAGCCCCGGGGCGGCCAGTGCCTTCGGCCACAGCGCCAGGCCCTCGGGCCCGATCAGGTTCTTCATCACCGCATCGGAATGCCGCACCGCCGGCGGCAGCGGCAGGCCGGCGATCGAGCGTATATGCAATTCGAACTGGCTCGCCGGGCAGGCATCGATCGTCCAATGGCCGGAGTTGTGTGGCCGGGGCGCGATCTCATTCACCAGCACCTGCCCCTGCGCATCGACGAACATCTCCACCGCCAGCAGGCCGACCAGGTCCAGCGCCTCGGCCACACGGCGGGCAATCGCCTGCGCGGCTGCGTCCACCGCCGGCGCGATGCGCGCGGGCGCCAGCGTCAGGTCGAGGATGTGGTGGCTGTGGCGGTTCTCCACCGTGTCGAATGCCGACATGGTCCCATCGGCACCGCGGGCGATGACCACACTGATCTCACAAGCGAAGTCGACGAACCCCTCCAGCACCAGCGGCTTCGGCGACAGGCGCTCAAACGCTGGCGCCAGGTCCGCCGGCGCGCGCAGCATCGCCTGGCCCTTGCCGTCGTAGCCGAGGCGTGTGGTCTTCAACACCGCGGGCAGCCCTAGGCGCTGCACCGAGGCTTCCAGGTCGGTCAGCGTGTGCACTTCCGCCCAGGGCGCGGTCGCCACACCTGCGCCGTTCAGGAACGACTTCTCGGCCACGCGGTCCTGGCTGATGCGCAGCACGGAGGGCGCCGGGCGGACCGGCTTCATCGCGGCCAGCAGGTCCAGCCCTTCGGCGGAGACATTCTCGAACTCGAAGCTGATGACGTCGACGGCGTTGGCGAAGGCACGCAGCGAGACCGGGTCGTGGTAGTCGCTGATGGTGACCGCGTGGGAGACCTGTGCCGCCGGGCTATCGGTCTCGCGCGTCAGGATATGGCAGCGATAGCCAAGCCGAGCCGCCGCCAGCGCCGACATGCGGCCCAACTGGCCACCGCCGACCAGGCCGACCGTCGCGTTCGGCGGCAGCGGGAAATTTGCCATCAGGTCGTCAGCAGCGGACCCGGCGTCTCGGCCACCGCCTCGGTCTGAGTCGCCCGATAGGCGTCCAGCCGGCCGGCCAGCGCGGGGTCTGTCGTCGCCAGGATGGCCGCGGCCAATAACGCGGCATTGATTGCCCCGGACCGGCCGATCGCCAGCGTCCCGACCGGGATGCCAGCCGGCATCTGGGCAATCGACAGCAGGCTGTCCATGCCCTTCAGCGCGTGCGATTCGACGGGCACGCCGAGCACGGGCAGGGAGGTCCAGGCGGCGCACATACCAGGCAGATGCGCCGCGCCACCGGCGCCGGCAATAATGACGTGCAAGCCGCGCTGCCGCGCGGACATTGCATAGGTCCGCAACCGATCCGGTGTGCGGTGGGCGGAAACGATCCGCACCTCATGGGGCACGTCCAGTTTCGTCAACGTATCGGCGGCATGTGTCATCGTGGGCCAGTCCGACTGGCTGCCCATGATGATCCCGACCAGGGCGGGGCTACCCTGTCCTTCGGCGGCTGCCATGTCAGGCGATACTGTCCGGAATCAGGCGGCTTTCCAGCCACGCAATCTCATCGCGCAGCATCAGCTTGCGCTTCTTCAGCCGCTGCAGATGCAACTGATCGCCGGCGCCCTGTTCCGCCAGGCGGGCAATGACCGTGTCGAGGTCACGGTGCTCGCTGCGTAACCCGTGCAGCTTACGGAGCAGTGTATCGCGATCGCTCAGCATGGCCGCAACCCGAGGTGAAAGGGACGGCTTAATCCTACGCCGTCGCTCGCAAGGACACTAGCGCGACCGACGAAAACGGCGTTACAGTCACGCGCCGTGTCCGCCACGGCGGGCAAGGGCGACCAACCGGTGTTATACGGAGGTACCAAGTCCATGACCTTTAATCCACGCCTCGAGGCCCTGAAAGAGCGCCATGGGGAACTGGAAGGCCGGATCTTCGACGAAGACCACCGTCCACGACCCAATTCCGACGTTCTGATGCGGCTCAAGGTCGAGAAGCTGCGGATAAAGGAAGAGATGGAGCAGCTACGAGCTGCATCTAGCTGAAGGAACACACGCTACCCCGCCACGCCGGCTCAAGCGGCCTCATCCGCTTCCGGCGGTGGCGGAACGGGCACCGTCCGCCCCTCACGCTCCAGGCGCTCATTCGCCTGCTGGACCGCCGCATTCAGGTCGGTCTGACTGCACAGCCCCAAAATCACCGGATCGCGCGGTTTGATGTTCTGGCTGTTCCAGTGCGTCCGCTCCCGCACCTTCTGGATCGTATCCTTCGTCGTCCCCAGCAGCTTGCCGACCTGCGCCTCGGAAAGCTGCGGGAAATTGCGCAGCAGGAAGGCAATCGCATCCGGCCGGTCATTGCGCTTGGCAACTGGCGTATAGCGCGAACCTTTCAGCCGCTTCGGCATCGGCAGCGACGTGGCCGCGAGGCGCAGCCGCGCATTCGGGTTTGCTTCGCACTCGCGGATGCTGTCCTGCGTGGTCTGGCCATTGGCGATCGGGTCGTAGCCGACAATGCCCTGCGCCACCTCGCCGTCGGCGATGGCCTGCACCTCAAGCGGATGCATGCCGCAGAACTCAGCGATCTGCGTGAAAGTCAGGGCGGTTTTCTCGATCAGCCACACGGCGGTGGCCTTGGGCATCAGCGGCAGGGTCATGGTTCGCTATCTCTCTCGATCGGCGCCCATTGCGCAGTTGGCTTAGCTTGTCGCAGGCAGGCCCGGAACGGGATAACCATTCAGAGAGCAAACGCCGGCGACAGGACTTTGGGGCAGCCGAAGGGCGGGATATGACGCGCCGGACACGGTGGGTCAAGCCGTGGGTTATGGTCGTGTCACATGCGCGGCATGCGTGCCGCGATGGCAGGAGAGGAAAAGGGAATGGCCGAAGACGACGATATGCCAGTGCGGAAGCGGCGGCGGCTGGAGCCCCCGGTGCTGGACAGCCTGAGCGTCGAGGAACTGCGCGACTACATCCAGGAACTGCACAACGAGATCGCTCGGGTGGAGGCGGATATCGCCCGCAAGCAGAGCCACCGCAGCGCCGCGGACGCGTTCTTCAAGCCACGGTGAGGGGCGGCGACTCATGCACGGTAGCGTCACCCCTGCCTGTCATGGCCGGACATGACGTTGATGTGGGGTCCTTGCCAGGCCGCTCCGCCGTAACCTGACGGCGGACGGCACGCCACCGGCACAAAAAAGGGGCCGGTTAACCCGGCCCCTCTTTCGCTCATGCGCCCGGTCAGGCCGCCTGTGTGGCGCCCTGCTGGTCGTTGGCGATCGCCGACACGGTCGGCGCACCACCAATCGCGATCTTGCGCGGCTTCAGCGCTTCCGGGACCACTCGCTTCAGGCCGACATGCAGCAGGCCGTGCTGCAGGTCCGCACCGTCCACAACGATGTGGTCGGCAAGCACGAACCGGCGCTCAAACGCGCGGGCGGCAATGCCGCGATAGAGGATTTCAGAACGCTGACCCTCTTCCTTCACCCGGCCGGAGACGATCAGGGTGTTGTCCTGAACCGTCATGTCCAGCTCTTCCGGCTTGAAACCAGCCACCGCCATGGTCAGGCGATAGGTGTCCTCACCGGTCTTTTCGATGTTGTACGGGGGATAGGACTGGGCTTCCGATGCCGCAGCCGCATTGTCTACCAGGCGGGCGAGCCGATCGAACCCGATGGCGGTGCGGAAAAGCGGCGCAAAGTCAACACGAGTCATAACTAAACCTCCTGCAAAGCAAGGTCTTCACACTTGGGCCGCTCACATGAGCCGACCCGGAAAAAGCCCCGGAAACCCCAACAGGGCGTTCCCGACAGTGCAGGAGTTAGGTGCCGGCGCGCCCCGGTTCAAGAGGCGCGCAACACAGCCTATTTCTTGATGCCAAGCCCGGCGAACTTCTTGTTGAACTTGGCGACCTGGCCGCCGGTGTCCAGGATGCGCTGCACGCCGGTCCAGGCCGGGTGCGACTTCGGGTCGATGTCGAGGCGCAGCGTGTCACCCGACTTGCCCATGCAGGAGCGCGTGGTGAACTCGGTGCCGTCGGTCATCACGACCTTGATCTCGTGGTACTCGGGATGGATGCCGGACTTCATGTGCTGGTTCCTTGCTGGCGCCGCCGATGCCGACCGGCCGCGCGAAGCGGCGCGTATAGCCCTGCCGGTCCGCTCGCTCAAGCGCTATCGCGCCGCACGCCACCGCGCCGCGTTAGGTCATGGACCGGATGCCCGACAGCCTGTATCCCGACTCATCCCGCCGAATCCGCCTCCCCAAATCCCGGCTCTTTGAGCACCCGCATCAGAAAGAAGCCACGACGCGATGTTGCTGCGCCTGTTGATCGGCCTTGTGGACTCCAGCCGCCGCCACGCCCTGATCCACTTCCTGGGTGGCCTGCTGCTCGCTGCCTTCTCGGCCTGGTATTGCCTGAGCGGGCATATCGGCGTCAGTACCGACACCGACCTGCTGTTCAAGTCCTCGCTGCCCTGGCGCCAGCGGGCGGTCGAACTGAACAAGGCCTTCCCGCAATTCCGCGACCTGCTGGTCGCCGTGGTGCAGGCGCGCATTCCCGAGGAAGCGGACGCCACCGCCAACCAACTCGCCGCCGCCCTCAGCAAGGACAAGGAACACTTCCTGACTGTCCGCCGGCCCGACGCCTCGCCGTTCCTGCAGAAGGAAGGGATGCTGTTCCTGTCGGTGCCGAAGCTGACCACGCTGATGGACCAGACGATCGACGCCCAGCCGTTCATTGGCCAGTTGGTTGCTGACCCCTCGTCGCGCGGGCTGTTCTCGGCGCTGTCGCTGCTGGGCATGGGGGTGACCAAGGGCGATGCCGACCTGACGCCGTACCTGACCTCGATCGAAGGCTTCCACAAATCCATGGTTGAGGCGCTCGACGGCAAGCCGCGCCCGCTCTCCTGGCAGAGCCTGCTGGGCGGCGGTATCGGCGACCTCGCCGGGCCGTATCGCTTCGTGCTGGTGCAGCCGAAGCAGGATTACGGCAAGCTGGAGCCGGGCGGCGCCGCCACGGACGCGATGCGCAAGGTGATCGCCGACCTGGAGTTCGTGAAGTCCGGCGATGCGCAGGTCCGCATCACCGGCCAAATCGCCCTGGCGGACGAGGAGTTTGCGACGGTTGCCGAGGGCGCCGTCGAAGGCCTGGTCATCAGCGTGGTGCTGATCACCCTCTGGCTGTTCCTGGCGCTGCACACCTGGCGCTTGATCATCCCAGCCTTGCTGACGCTGTTCCTGGGCCTGCTGTTGACCGGACTCTTCGCCGCGCTCGCCGTCGGCACGCTGAACCTGGTCTCGGTCGGCTTCGCCGTGCTGTTCGTCGGCATCGCCGTGGATTTCGCCATCCAGTTCTCGGTCCGCTACCGCGAATACCGGTTTGAGACCGGTGACGCCGCTGCCGCGCTGACCGAGACGGCACGGCGCGTGGGCATCCAGATCATGATCGCGTCGTTCGCCACGGCGGCCGGCTTCCTTGCCTTCGTTCCCACCGACTTCGCCGGCGTGGCGGAGCTTGGCCTGATCGCCGGCGGCGGCATGATCCTGGCCTTCATCTGCACCATGGCATTCCTGCCGGCCGCCATCACGCTGTTCCGGCCGCGTGGCGAGTCCGCGGAAGTCGGCTTCCGCTGGGCCGCCAGGCTGGATCCGGTGGTAGTTCGCTTCCGCTACACCATCCTGCTCGTCTTTGCGCTGCTGACCATCGCCGCGGTCGCCTCGGCGCCGTTCCTGGTGTTCGATTCCGACCCGCTGGCGACGAAGAATCCGAAAACCGAGGCGATGCGCACGCTGCGCGACCTGATCAACAACCCGCTGACCAACCCCTACACGATCGACATCCTGGCGCCGAGTGCCAGTGCGGCGGCAGCGCTGATCGAGCCGCTGGAAAAACTGCCATCGGTGGACAGCGCCCTCAGCATCAACACGTTCGTGCCCAAGGACCAGGCGCAGAAGCTGGCGCTGATCGCCGATGCCAACGGCCTGCTGGCGGCAACGCTGGCGCCACGGTCGCCGGCGGCGCCAATTACCGCCGGCGACATCCGCCTGGCCGCCAAGACGGCCCTGGCGCAGATTGAACCGGCCTTGCCAAAGCTGCCGGCGGACCATCCGCTGGGCAAGATCGCCGACGACCTCAAGCGCATGCAGAAGGCGCCGGATAACGTGCTAATGGCGATGAACACGTCACTGACACGCTTCCTGCCGGACCAGCTTGACCATCTGCGCCTGGGTCTGAGCGCGGAGCCGGTGGCGCTGGCGACCATTCCGCCCGATTTCGCCCGCGACTGGCTGCTGCCGGATGGCCGCGCTCGCGTGCAGGTGAACCCCAAGGCGGATTACCACTCGCCGGCGGGCCTGCGGACATTTGTCGAGCAGGTGCGGTCGGTGGCGCCGAACGCCGGCGGTTCGGCGGTGACGATTCAGGCGACCAGCGACACGATCACCGGATCCTTCGAGCAGGCGGCCATCTATGCCTTGATTGCCATCACCATCCTGCTGGGGCTGCTGCTGCGCCGGGTGCTGGACGTGCTGCTGGTGCTGATGCCGCTGCTGCTGTCGTCGCTGCTGACCCTGCTGGTTGCGGTGTGGCTGCCGCTGCACCTGAACTTTGCCAACATCATTGCGCTGCCGTTGCTGCTGGGTGTCGGCGTGTCGTTCAATATCTATTTCGTGATGAACTGGCGCGCCGGCGCCGATCACCCGCTGGGCAGCGCCACCGCCCGGGCGGTGCTGTTCTCGGCCTTGACCACCGGCACTGCCTTCGGATCGCTGTGGCTGTCGGCGCATCCCGGGACCGCGAGCATGGGCGAGTTACTGCTGATCAGCCTGGCCTGCACGCTGCTCGCGACACTTGTTTTCATTCCGGCCACGTTGGCCGCCCTGCGCCAGCCGACACGGGCGTTGGAGCACACAAGCATTTGACGCGGCGTATCGTTCTCGATCGGAGAACGACGGCCCATCTGCCAGGGGTTTCTGCCGAAACTCGTTTGGAGAGGATGGACCGCATGAAGAAACTGCTGCTGGCTTGCCTGATACCGCTGAGCCTGGGTGGCTGCCTGAGCTTCAGCTCGTCACCGCCGCCCAGGACCACCGTCGTGGTGCCGCCCGGTTCGACGGTGACCTGCGCCGATGGCCGCGTGGGGCCGTGCTAGCGGAGGCGCGTTAGCGGACACCAGTTCGTTGCTTGATCGTCATGGCGGACCACAACCCGCCATGACGGGTGGGGCTGCATGTCAGGGCTGCGCCCTCACGCCCCCTTCCGCGCGGCAAACGCCTCCGCCAACAGGCACAGTATTTCGAACAGAATCGACGCGCCGTTGAATGCCGTCAGCGTACCGATATCGAACGGCGGCGCCACCTCCACCAGATCCCCACCGACAAAGTTCAAACCGCGCAACGAACGCAGCAGCCGCAGCGCCTCGTGCACCCCAAGGCCGCCCGCCTCAGGCGTTCCCGTCCCCGGCGCCTGGCTCGGATCAAGGCTATCGATGTCATAGGTCAGATACACCGGCCCGCTGCCAGCGACCCGCCGAGCCTCCTCGGCGACGGCGCGCCAGCCGAGATCGGCGAACTCGTCCATCGAAATGACCCGCATGCCGCTACGCTGGCTGAAGCCCCACATGTCCGGATCGTTCGTTGTGCCGCGGATGCCGATCTGGATGACGCGAGCCGGGTCGATCAGCTTCTCCTCGGCCGCGCGACGGAAGGGCGCGCCGTGGTGGAAGCGGGAGCCGAGATAGTCATCGCCGGTGTCGCAATGCGCATCGATGTGGATCATCCCGACCGGCCCGTGCGCATCGGCCACGGCACGCAGGATCGGCAGGCTGATCGCATGGTCGCCACCGACCGACAGCGGCATCACGCCGGCCTCGGTGACGGTGCGGAAGAAGGACTCGATCTCGAACAGCGCCGTCTCAAGTTCATACGGGTGCTCAATCCAGCAATCCCCGAGATCGCGCACGCGGGCGAGCGTGAAGGGGGCCACCTGGGTCGCGCTGTTGATCCGCCGCAGTAGCGTGGATTGGTCGCGGACGGAGCGCGGGCCATGGCGGGCGCCGGTGCGGTTGGTGACGCCGCCGTCGAACGGCACGCCGACCACGCCGATATCGGCGTCGCTCAGATCCTGCGCCGGCGCGGTGCGGAAGAAGGTGGCGATTCCGGTATACCGAGGCCGCGCCTGCGGGTCGTGGAAGTCCTGGTACTTCGTTGGTTGCTTGATCATGACGCACTCCGGACATGTGCCGTGCCCGGGACTATAGGCCGAAGCGCGGCGTCTGTCGCAGCAGGACGTCTTTACGAGCAACCTGCGCGCTCGGCGTGACTTCCGTCCGCAGCCTGCTAAGACAGTAGACCTTCACAAAGACAGTCGGGGGAGGAACGCAGCATGGAACCGACAGCCACGACAACGGCCGGCAAGGTCGTCGGCCTGATCGAGGAGGGCGTGCCCGCCTTCCGTACCATTCCCTACGCCCGTGCCGACCGGTTCCGCCCGCCGCAGGCACCGCTTCCCTGGAGCGGCACGCGCGACTGCCGGTCGTTCTCGGGCCGCGCGCCGCAGTTCGGCCTGGCATCGACCCCGCGGCCGGAGATGGCGGATTTCTCCGGTCCGCCCGATACGTCACCGGAAACCGAGGACTGCCTGACCGTCAATGTCTGGACCCCCGGCCTCGGCCCGGGAGCGAAACGGCCGGTCATGGTGTGGTTCCACGGCGGCGCCTTTTCCTTCGGTAATGCCAATGCCCGGCGTCTGCGGGGCTCACGGTTGGCGCGAAAGCACGACGTTGTCGTGGTGACCGTGAACCAGAGGCTGAACATTTTCGGCCATCTCGACCTCTCCGCCATCGGTGGCGAAGCCTACCGCCACTCCGGCAATGCCGGCACGCTGGACATGGTCGCCGCGCTGGAATGGGTGCGCGACAACATCGCCGGCTTTGGCGGCGATCCAGCCAACGTCACCATCTTTGGCGAGTCGGGCGGCGGCGGGAAGGTCAGCACGCTGCTGGCGATGCCGCGCGCCGCCGGATTGTTTCACCGTGCCATTATCCAGAGCGGCGCCGTGGTGCGCCTGCGGACGCAGGATCGGGCCCATGCGCTCACCCGCCATGTGATGGACCATCTTGGCGCACGCTCGGCCGAGGACCTCGTGTCCATTCCAATGGCTGACCTGCTGGCGGCTGTCCTGCCGGCGCAGAAGGCGCTTGGCCCCTCGCCGACACCGTTGTTCGACCGCTATCCATTCGGCCCCGTCGTCGATGGCGACGTCGTTCCCGCGCATCCGTTCGACCCGGCGGCGCCGGATATCTCTGCGGACATCCCGCTGATCGTCGGCGACATGAAGGATGAGACGGCGAGTTTCCTCGCCCCGGACGATGCGGTGTGGAACCGGACGCTGACCGAGGCGGACCTGCGCGACCGCATCGCCGCCGTCGCCGGCCCCCATACCGGTGAGGTGCTGGACCTGTATGGCCGCCTGTATAGCCACGTGAACCCGGCGGAGCGGCTGATCGCCATCACCACCGACAGCAATTTCCGCATTCGTTCACTGGTGCTGGCGCAGCGGCGGGCAGCCAAAAGCCGCGGTCCTGTCTGGATGTATTCGTTCGAGTGGGAAACCCCCGTGCTCGGCGGCCGCCTGAAGGCGCCGCATGCGATGGACGTGCCATTCACCTTCAACACGCTGGACCTGACCAACGCCACCGGCGGCAGTGCGGAGGCGCAGGCGCTGTCCGATACCATGGCAGCGGTATGGGCCACGTTCGCCCGTAACGGCCGGCCGGACCATCCGTCGATCCCGCACTGGCCGACCTACGATGCGGCGACGCGGGCGACGCTGATGCTGGACACGACGTGCCGGATCGAGAACGATCCGCGTGGGGAAGGGCGGCAGTTGTGGCAGGAGATCACGCGGACGCTGGTGTAGCGGCTCCGTAACAGTCTCCGCCGGCGCGCAGCGTGTCAGGCCGCCGCGGCCATGTGCGCCCGGCTGCGCATGAGCGGTTGGATAAACTGCCCGAACTTGTCCATGCCGCTGACGAACTCATCAAACGTCAGCATGACGCCACGCACACCCGGAATCGTCGCATATTCGTCCAACAACGCCGCGACCTGTTCATACGAACCCACCAGCGCACCGTGCATCGTCGGCATCCGGTTCCGCAGCTTTTCGGTAAATCGTCCGGCCGCGGCATATTTATCCGTTGTCGGGTCCTTCTCGGCCTGCGCCTGCCGCCAGCCCATCGCCTCCATATCGATGCCGTTGCGGTAGTGTTCCCACTTCGCCTCGGCCTCCGCCTGTGTCGCCTCCGCTATCACCATCATGACGACGAGCGCCCCGCAGTCGCGTCCGGTCAGCCTGTTTGCCTCGACAAGCCGAGCCGCGCTGGGGGCGACGGCGCCGGGTGTGTTGACGCCGAAGCTGGAACAGAAATTGTAGTCTGCAAACCGAGCCGCGAATTCGGTGCCTTTGTCGCTCTGTCCGGCGCAGATGATGGGGATGCGCGCCGTCGGCATCGGCAGGCAGCGGCAGTCATCCATTTGGAAGAAGTCGCCGCGGAAATCACTGCGGCCGGTGTCCCACAGCTCGCGCATGATCGTGACGTATTCGGCGCAGTAGTCGTAACGCCGCAGATGGTGCGCCTCGCCGGGCCAGATGCCCATCTGCGAATATTCTTTCTCCTGCCAGCCGGTGATCATGTTCAGGCCGAAACGGCCATGCGAGATGCTGTCGATCGTCACCGCCATCCGCGCGGCGAGCGGCGGCGGCAGCGTCAGGACAGAGCAGGTGGCGAACAACTGGATGCGGGACGTCACCGCCGCCAGGCCCGCCATCAGGGTGAAACTCTCCAGATTGTAGTCCCAGAACTGCGATGCGCCGCCGAAGCCGCGCAGCTTGATCATCGACAGGGCGAAGTCCATCCCGTATCGTTCCGCCCGTTCCACCACCGCTTTGTTCAGGTCGAAGCTCGGCTTGAACTGCGGGGAGGTGGTGGAGATCAACCAGCCATTATTCGCAATGGGAATGAAGACACCGACCTGCATGGATGGGTTTCTCCTCTTGTGGCGGGTGAATTCAGGCGACCAGCTTTAGTCCCTCGCGGCAGCGCAGCAGCGGCAGGATGCGGGTGCCAAACTGTTCCATGCCGATGACGAAATCATCGAAGGTCAGCATGACGCCTTGCACGCCCGGCACGGTGGCCAGATCGTCCAGCATGCGCGCCACCGACGCGTAGGAGCCAACCAGGACGCCGCCCTGCGTCGGCAGGCCGATCGTGCCGAGTGTGCGCCGCTTGTTGGGGCCCGCGAGTGGGTCGGCTGACGGGTCGTCCGCGGCCTGCGCGTCGCGATAGGCGAGCGCCTCAAGGTCGGCGCCGGCCTTGTAGTGCTCCCACTTCGCCATGGCCGCGTCATCGGTTTCATCCGCAATCACCATGGTCAGCACCAGTGCGCCGCAGTTCTTTCCGGCGGCTTCATTGGCGGCGACGAGGCGGGTGACGCTGCCGGCGACCCGCGTCGGCTCATTGATCCCGCCGGAGGAGCAGAAGTTGAAATCGGCGTTCTCGACGGCAAACTTCGTGCCGGCGTCGCTCTGGGCGGCGCAGATGATGGGGATTTTCGCCGTCGGCAGCGGCAGGCAGCGGCAGTCGTCCATCTGGAAGAAGTCGCCCTTGAAGTCGGAACGGCCGGTGTCCCACAGCTCCTTCATGACGGTGACGTATTCGGCGCAGTAGTCGTAGCGGCGCCTGTAGTGCTCGCTGCCCGGCCAGATCCCCATCTGGGTATACTCACGCCGCTGCCAGCCGGAGATGATGTTGACGCCGAAGCGCCCGTGCGAGATCGAATCGATCGTGACCGCCATGCGTGCGGCGACCGGCGGCGGCAGTGTCAGCACGGCACAGGTGGCAAAAAGCTGGATGCGTGTGGTGACGGCGGCGAGGCCCGCCATCAGCGTGAAGCTTTCCAGGTTGTAGTCCCAGAACTGTGACGGGCCGCCGAACCCGTGCAGCTTGATCATCGACAGCGCGAAGTCGAAGCCGAAGGCCTCGGCTTTCTCGACGATCGTGCGGTTGAGGTCGAAGCTCGGCTTGTATTGCGGCGATGTGGTGGAGATCAGCCAGCCATTATTGCCGATGGGGATAAAGACGCCGAGCTGCATGGGGCAGGTGTCCTGGTCCGATGGGGGCGGGTGCGGTCTGGGTCATACCGCACTGCAACATGACCATGGATCAGCCAGGGTCGCAAGCGGTTCGCTGATAGATTTGCACCCATTTCGATCATATCGGAATGCGATACGCCTATAATATAGGCTATATTTGTTCAATAAATAATCAATAGCCTACCATTATGGCATTCTTTATTGACCGCGGCCGCGTGCGACCCAGCGATGCTCACCTGGGTCCGGCATCCGGCAAAACTGCGATGTGAAGGCATCGTCGTCATGGTCGGCGAACGCCCCAAGGGTATTAGGACAGGCTGCATCGGATGCTGGAAAATCCGGCACAGACGCTCCGCCGTCATGGCGGGCGAAGGCCCGTCATCCACGCCTTTGCCGAAAACGCGCTGTCTCTGCCTCGGATTTTCCCGTCCCAAGGCGTGGATGGCGGGCCTTCGCCCGCCATGACGGGTTGGGCTGCGGCTCGCTTCAAGTGAGCGTAAATGGGATATGACATGCCGCGGGTTCGCATGCCTTGCGTGCATGGCTGCCGCATCGGTCATCCCTACACATGACACTGCTGCTTTACCCCTGCGAAATCCCTATAGTTGCGTCGATGGGCAGCGACGTGGCGGAGCACGTGGCGATCGAGGGCGGACGGCTGGTGGCGGTGAACCCTGTCATGGCCGGCCAGCCGGCGGGGGTGGTTGCCTGCGCCGCATGGCTCAGGGTCTGCGCCGCTCGGGCAACCCTGGTGTCCGACGCCGTCGCTCACGTCCTTCGAAGCCGCCTCGCCGGTTCGCCCGCTCAGACGCTGAGCGGCAACAACGCCGCTGGCTTCCATCCATGCGACACGCTGCCCGAGGACGCCCATGCATGAGATGGCGCTGTGCCAGGGCGTTGTCAGCCTCATCGAGGACGAAGCCGCTCGTCACGCCTTCAGCCGCGTCAAGACGATCACGCTGGAGGTCGGTGTCCTCGGTCACGTCGAGCCGGAGGCAATGCTGTTCTGTTTCGATGCGGTCAGCCGCGGCACCAAAGCGGAAGGCGCGGTCTTATTGATCGAGCGCATTCCAGGCGCCGGCTGGTGCCTCGACTGTGGCAAGGCGGTGCCGTTGACGGAGCGTTTCGGCCCCTGTCCGGAATGCGGCCACAACCGCGTGCAGATGACGGCCGGCGATGAATTGCGTGTCCGCGAAATGGAGGTGGAGTGATGTGCACCGTCTGCGGTTGCGAGCCAGGCCAGGACCGGGCCGCGGACCACCACACCAACGCGCCGCAGCATCACCACGACAGCGCGCACAGTCAGACGCATGCACACACGCACGTGCATCCTCACGAGGATGGGCCGAGCCACAGCACGCATGCCCATCGCCATGATGCACACGGTGCGCCCGGCCACGGAGATACGCATGACAGCGGGTTGCGCGCAGCGCCAGGCCTCGTCGATGCCGGCGGCGGCCTCGCCGGCGTGCACGTGCCCGGCCTCAGCCAGGAGCGCGTCATCCGCATTGAGCGCGACATCCTGTCGAAGAATAACGCATTTGCCCGCGGCAACCGCGACCGCCTGCGCCATGCCGGCGTGCTGGCGTTGAATCTCATGTCCGGTCCCGGCGCCGGCAAGACCACGCTGCTCTGCCGCCTGATCGAGGCGCTGAAGCCGCGCTTCCCGCTCGCGGTCATCGAGGGCGACCAGCAGACCAGCAACGATGCCGAACGCATTCGCGCCACCGGCGTGCCGGCGGTGCAGGTGAATACCGGGAAGGGATGCCATCTCGACGCGCATATGGTCGGCCACGCCATGGACGATTTGACCCTGCCGGTGGGCGGCGTGCTGTTCATCGAGAATGTCGGCAACCTGGTGTGCCCCGCCGCCTTCGACCTCGGCGAGGCGCACAAGGTGGTCATGCTGTCGGTGACCGAGGGCGAGGATAAGCCGGCCAAGTACCCCGACATATTCGCCGCCGCCGACCTGATGCTGCTGACCAAGTGCGACCTGCTGCCGCACCTCGACTTCGATACCGCCGCCTGCATGGCCGCGGCGCTGCGGGTCAATCCGCGGCTGCAGATTCTGCCGGTCTCGGCGCGCAGCGGCGAGGGAATGGCGGCCTTGCTGGCCTGGATCGAGGTTCGGCTCGTTCCGGCAGCGGCGGCGACGTTGGCGTGAGGTCCAAGCCCACAGTCCGTGCGGTCGGGGTGGGGCCCCGCTTGTCCGGGCCACCGGCAGTGACGGAACGCTTCCGATTGTTCGCACGCCGGCGGACCATGGCGAGACGGAGATGGCACTGCGCCCAACCGGACATTTCAGTCCGCTGGGGTCGGCGCGTCGTCTGGGCTGCGCCGACCGGGGCAGGGCAGCGATGACACAGACCCGCGCTGCCCCTCCAGGCGCCAGTCGTGGCCCGGCCCGGGTCCGCGTGCGGCTGCGGGGCGCCGTGCAGGGCGTCGGGATGCGGCCCTTTGTCCACCGGCTGGCGACAGAGCTTGGACTGTCCGGCTTCGTGCGCAACGGCGCCGGCGGCGTGGTCATCGAAGCCGAGGGCGACCGCCTGCAGGATTTCCTGGCGCGCCTGGATACCGACCACCCCAGCCTCGCGCGCATCGACGGGTTACAGGTCGAATTCCTGGCCCCGGACGGCGGCCACGGCTTCGCCATTGCCGGCAGCACCGGCGGCGCCGTCGCCACCCGGATCATTGCTGACGCCGCCACGTGTGAAGCTTGCCTGCGCGACCTGTTCGATCCCGGCAGCCGCTTCTTCCGCTACCCGTTCGTCAACTGCACGCAGTGCGGACCGCGTTACACCATCACGCGGCGGCTCCCCTACGACCGGCCGCAGACCGCAATGGCCGGCTTTGCGCTATGCGCCGACTGCGCGCGCGACTACGCTGACCCGGCCAATCGCCGCTTCCACGCTGAACCAATCGCCTGCCCCGCCTGCGGCCCGCGGCTGAGCCGCGACATCACGGCCATCGCCACGGCGCTGCACGACGGGCAGATCGTCGCGCTGAAAGGCATCGGCGGATTTCATCTGCTGTGTGACGCGCGCAACGAACGCGTTGTGGCCGAGCTGCGGCGGCGCAAGGCGCGCGAGGCCAAGCCGTTCGCGGTGATGGTCGCAGATGACGGTGTGCTGGACCGGATCGCCACCCCAACCAAAGCCGAACGCACGCTTGCCGGATCGGTCGCGCGGCCGATCGTGCTGATGGACGCGCGGACCGGTGTGCTGGCGCCATCGGTGGCGCCGCGCCTGCGCCGCGTCGGCGCCATGCTGGCTTATGCGCCGGTGCACCACCTGCTGTTCGACGCGCTGCCTCCGGGCACCGCCTTGGTCGCCACCTCCGCCAATCCCGGCGGCGAGCCGCTGGTCGTGGAGAATGGCGAGGCGGCGACGCGTCTTGGCGGCATTGCCGACCTGATCGTCACCCATGACCGCCCGATCGCGGTGCGCGCCGATGACAGCGTGGCGCAGATCGTCGCCGGCCTGCCCACCCTGCTGCGGCGCGCGAGGGGCTTCGTCCCGGATCCCGTCCCGCTGCCCTCCGACGGTCCCTGCACCCTGGCGCTCGGCGGCCACCTGAAGGCGACGGTGACGCTCACCCGCGGGGCCGAGGCGTTCGTCTCGCAGCATGTCGGCGATCTCGACACGGCCGAAACCATTCGCTTCTACCGCGAGACGATCGACCACCTGACCCGCATCCTCGGCGTGCGGCCGGAGGCGGTGGCCTGCGACCTGCATCCTGATTACCGCTCGAGCCAGATGGCTGAGGCGTTCGGCCGGCCAGTGATCCGCGTGCAGCACCATGCCGCCCATATTGCCGCGGTTGCCGCGGAACACGGCGTGGCAGCGCCGGTGCTGGGCCTGGCGCTGGATGGGCATGGGCTGGGCGACGATGGCGGCGCCTGGGGCGGCGAATTGATGGTCGTGGACCGTGCGGCCTGGCGGCGGATCGGCGGGCTGGACACGCTGGCGCTGCCGGGCGGCGACCGCGCGGCCCGCGAGCCCTGGCGCATGGGGGTGGCTGCGTTGCACGCACTCGGGCGCGGCGCGGAGGCCACTGCTCGCTTCCCGGCGCAGAAGCTGGCCGGCCCTCTGGCGGCCCGTCTGGGCGCGGGTCGCGTGGCGGAGGCGACCTCATCGCTCGGCCGCCTGTTCGATGCCGCGGCGGCGCTGCTGGGTGTACGGACGGTGCAGGACTACGAAGGCCAGGCGGCGATGGAGCTGGAGGCGCTGGTGGATGCACCCCGCGTGCTGGCGGGCGGCTGGACGTGGCGCGACGGGCGGCTGTCCTTCCTGCCGCTGCTCGCCGCGCTGGCCGAGAACAAGGCGGATGGTGCCTCGCTGTTCCACGGCACGCTGATCGACGGTCTGGCCGCGCTGGCGGTGCGCGGCGCGACGCAGACCGGGATTCGCGTGGTCTGCCTCGGCGGTGGCTGCGTCATGAACCGGGTGCTGGCAGAGGGGCTGATCGCGGCACTCTCGGCGCAGGGCCTGACCCCGCTGCTGCCGCGGGCGGTGCCGGCCAATGACGGTGGGCTGTCATTGGGGCAGGCGGTGATGGCCCGGGCGGACCTGGTGGGGGGCAATCCTATTGTCGTGGCAGGCCGGTGCCCATGAGCGTTCGAACAGGCCGGCGAATGACGCCCATTGCGCTCTCGTCATGGCGACCCTGCACCCATGGGCGTTAGAATGGACCCGTCGATGACGGCCGTTGCGCTCTCGTCATGGCGGGCGAAGGCCCGCCATCCACGCCTCGCAGTCGAGGATCCCAGGCCCAGGCAGCGCCTTGTGGCAAAGGCGTGGATTGCGGGCCTTCGCCCGCCATGACGGGGGAAAGTCTGTGCCGTATCGACCGGCGTCCAACGCCGACACGTTCGTGCAGAGGCCGGTGCCCTTAATCCGGCCGCCATCGGGACCCTGATCCATGTGCCTCGCCATACCCCTCCAGGTAATCGACCTCCTTCCGGACCAGATGGCACGCGTCAGCCTGGACGGCGTGATGAAGACCGTGTCGGTCGCGCTGCTCGATGAGCTCGCCGTCGGCGACTACGTCATCGTGCATTGCGGCCACGCGTTGTCGCGCATCGACCCGGCGGAGGCGGAACGAACCCTCGCGCTGCTGGCGGAAGCCGTGGCCCTGGTCGAAGCCGAGGCGTCGGGCGGATGAAATACGTCGACGAATACCGCGACGCCGGCCTGGCGCGGGGCCTGGCGGCAGTCATCGCGCAGGAGGCGCGGCGCGACTACGCGTTCATGGAGTTCTGCGGCGGCCACACCCATGCGATCTCGCGCTACGGCCTGGCGGATCTGCTGCCGGCTTCGGTGCGGCTGATCCACGGGCCGGGCTGCCCGGTCTGTGTGCTGCCGGTGGGCCGGGTGGACGACGCGATCCGGCTGGCGTCGAACCCGGCTGTGACGCTGTGCACCTATGCCGACATGATGCGCGTGCCGGGGTCGGCAGGCGCCTCGTTGCAGAAGGCGAAGGCGGCGGGCGCCGATGTGCGGATGGTGTATTCGTCGCTGGACGCGGTGCGCATCGCCGAAACGGAACCGCGGCGCGAGGTGGTGTTCTTCGCCATCGGCTTCGAAACGACCACGCCGCCGACCGCGATCGCGCTGCGCCAAGCGATCGCCAAGGGGCTGCACAATTTCTCCGTCTTCTGCAACCACGTGCTGACGCCGGTGGCGATGCGCGCGATCCTCGACGCACCCGCGGTGGCGTTGGACGGGTTCATCGGCCCGGCGCACGTCTCCACCGTGATCGGATCGGCGGCGTATCAGGACTTCGCTGAAGTCTACCGCAAACCGGTGGTGATTGCCGGCTTCGAGCCGCTCGACGTCATGCAGGCGGTGCTGATGCTGGTGCGCCAGGTCAATGACGGGCGCTGCATGGTGGAAAACCAGTATATCCGGGCCGTGACGGAGCAGGGCAACCGCACGGCGCAGGCGCTGTGCGACGCGGTGTTCGAAATCCGCGACGCGTTCGAATGGCGTGGACTTGGCCTGGTGCCGCGCAGCGCGCTACGCCTGCGGCCCGAATATGCGCCGTTCGACGCGGAGCAGCGCTTCGAGGTCCGGACAATCCCGGCCGCCGACAATCCCGCCTGTGCGTGCCCCGACATCCTGCGCGGCGCGAAGAACCCCACCGACTGCAAACTCTTCGGCACCGCCTGCACGCCGGAAACACCTGTGGGTGCCTGCATGGTCTCATCCGAAGGCGCCTGCGCCGCGCACTGGACCTACGGCCGGTTCAGGGACCGAGCGGCGGCATGATCCCGCGGCGGCGCCTCGACCTGCGCGACGGCCGCGTGGACATGAGCCACGGCGCCGGCGGCCGCGCCATGGCTGACCTGATCGACGGGCTGTTCCGCCCGGCGCTGGCGAACCCGTTCCTCGACCAGGGCAATGACCAGGCCTGCGTGCCGGTGCCGCCGGGCAGCCGGATGGTGATGACCACCGACAGCTACGTCGTTTCGCCGCTGTTCTTTCCGGGCGGTGATATCGGATCCTTGTCTGTGCACGGCACGATCAACGACCTGGCGATGGCCGGCGCCCGGCCGCTGTATCTGTGCGCGGGTTTCGTCATCGAGGAAGGCTTCCCGCTGGCCGATTTGCAGCGCATCGCCACATCGATGGGCAGAGCCGCGGCCGAGGCCGGCGTGCCGGTGGTGACCGGCGATACCAAGGTGGTGCAGCGCGGCAAGGCGGACGGCGTGTTCGTCACTACCACCGGCGTCGGCGCCGTTCCGGACGGGCTGATGCTGTCCGGCGACCGGGCGCGGCCGGGAGACGTGGTGCTGGTGTCAGGCTCGATGGGTGATCACGGCGTCGCCATCATGTCCAGCCGTGAGAACCTGGAATTTGAAACCGCCATCGTTTCCGATGCCGCCAGCCTGCACGGCCTGGTCGCCGCCATGGTCGCCGCCGCCGGCCCGCACCTGCGCACGTTGCGCGACCCCACGCGCGGCGGCCTGGCGGCCACGCTGAACGAGCTGGCGCGGCAATCCGGCGTCGGCTTCCGCATCGAGGAGGCCGCCATCCCTGTCAAAGCCCAGGTCGCCGCCGCCTGCGAGCTGCTCGGCCTCGATCCGCTGTTCGTGGCGAATGAGGGCAAGCTGGTGGCCGTCGTTGCGCCCGCGGGCGTGACGGCCGTGCTCGGCGCCATGCGCGCCGATCCGCTCGGCCGCGACGCCGCCGTGATCGGTCGCGTTGTCGCCGACGACCAGCGTTTCGTGCAGATGACCACGCGCTTCGGCGGCGGCCGCATCGTCGACTGGCTGTCCGGCGAGCAGCTGCCGCGCATCTGCTGACGGCTGTCTCGGCGGCGGCCGCGGCGCGCGCAGCGTGTGAACGGTCCTTGACATCCCCCGGTCGGGCCGCATCATCCCGGCACCAAAGGGGATCGGAAATGGCTGCGCTCGATAATTGCTACAATGTCTTCGACCTGCGCGAAGCGGCGAAACGACGCCTGCCGCGCGGCGTGTTTGAGTTCGTCGACCGCGCCACCGAGGACGAAGTCGCCCTGCGCAACAATCGTGCGGCCTTCGAGAAGATCCGCCTGAAGCATGCGGCGCTGGTCGATGTCTCCGGCCGCTCCACCAAGACCGAATTGTTCGGCAAGGAGATCAGCCTGCCGATGGCCATCGCGCCAACCGGCGCGGCCGGGCTGTGCTGGCATGAGGGTGAGCTGGAACTGGCAAAGGCGGCGGCGCAGGCAAAGATCCCCTTCACCCTGGCGACCGGCGCCATGACCTCGATGGAGAAGATCGCCAAGGAGGCGAATTTCCGCCTGTGGTTCCAGCTCTATGTCTGGAAACAGCGCGAACTCTCCTACCAGTTGATCGAGCGCGCCAAGAACAACGGGTTTGAGGCGCTGATCGTCACCACCGATACGATCGTACCGCCAAATCGGGAGTACAACGCCAAGAACGGCTTCCTGCTGCCGTTCCATCCGACCTGGCGGTTCACCTGGGACATCATGCAGCACCCGACCTGGTTCACGACGGTGCTGCTGAAATACTTCCGCACCATCGGCATGCCGCGCAACGAAAACTATCCGGACCCGTATCGTCGCCCCATCGGCACTGATCCTGGCACCCGTGAGGTGATGCGGCAGGACAGCCTGAACTGGGACGATATCAAGATCTTCCGCGACAAATGGCCAGGCATCCTGATGCTGAAGGGCATCAACCGGGTGGATGACGCGCTGAAGGCGATCAGCGCCGGCGTCGATGGGCTGATCGTGTCCAACCACGGTGGCCGCAACATGGACAGCGCGGCGGCAACGCTCGACATGCTGCCGGAGATCGCCGAGGCGGTGGGTGACAAGGCGACGGTGATCCTGGATTCCGGCGTTCGCCGTGGCTCCGACATCGTCAAGGCGCTGGCGCTCGGCGCCAAATGCGTGCTGACCGGGCGGGCAACGCTGTATGGCACGGCGGTCGGCGGCGCGGCGGGGGCCGGGAAGGCGATCAACTTCATCCAGACCGAAATGGATAAGACGATGGCCTATACCGGCTGCAACCGGGTGGGAGAGATCACGACGGATATCTTCTTCCGCGACCGCGAGAGCAACCGGTTGATGGCGGGATAGGACCGGAATCACGTTGCGGGCGGCCTGTGACCGTTCGTTTGAAGGAACAATTGTTGCAGGCCGCCGCTTTTTTAAGCCTATCCGACACACCGGACCCCTGCTTACTAATTCTATTGTGCCGGCTGCGAGAAAATGGAACCGGCGGGCCAAGCAATTCGCCGCCTACCGGGACATGGGACCGCCCAGGCTCCGTCTGTGGGTCTGCAGCCGCAGGCTCGGTGCAAGGCTGCCACCTCGTTACGGCATGAAAGTGTATATGAGTCCGCCATGGAAACATACCTGACAGCCCGTTTTTGAAACAACGATGCATGGGATAGAGTGGATGCTCAGGCGTCGTGGGTCTGGCTCTTTCTGCATGCCCGGAGCTGGTTATGTGCTCCCGATCCGTCGCGCGTGA
>JAFEFW010000634.1 GCA_018240405.1 Pseudomonadota bacterium | reverse complement strand
ATACCGAACGGCGTGCCGGGGCTGGAGACGCGCATGCCCTACCTGCTGTCCGAGGGCGTGCGGAAGGGCCGCATCGACCTGCACACCTTCGTCGCCATCACCGCCACGAACCCGGCGAAGTTGTTCGGACTGCACCCGCGCAAGGGCTCGATCGCCGTGGGCATGGACGCCGATATCGGCATCTGGGATCCGGACCTGACGCGAACCGTGACCAATGCCGGGCTGCACCATGCGGTGGACCATACGCCATACGAAGGCATGACGCTGACTGGTTGGCCGGTGACCACACTGGTCCGTGGCACCGTGGTCATGGACTCCGGCACGCGGCAAGTCGATCCCGGCTTTGGGCAGTTCCAGCCGCGCGGCACATACCCGCTCATGATGCCGCGCAATACGTTCCCGACGCCCTTCAACCCGCATGAGTGACGGTTGTGGCCGGCCCTGCCACGGGCACGCGAAATAGAAGCTGTGCGCCGTATCGACGGCGTCTGCTGCACCGGCCGGCACTGGACCCCTCGGTCGTCAGGGTCGGCCTGTCGCTACGGCGGCCGCGCGTCGCGGACACGACCTCGCACAGGCGTTTGGCGGACACATGCTGGGCGCCCGGGCGCTCCGGGATGTAAGAGAATGCAGCCAGGCCGCCGCCACGGGCGGCTGTCCGCCATTTGTGCCGAGAGGCAAAGGACTTGCTCGCCGGCGTTGGTATCGGTATGCGACCTTAACAACCCATAATTGTTGCTCTGCCGCGGCCGTCCGGCGATCCAGGCTGCCGGACCGATCATTCAGCCGATCGCCGCGGGCGGAGTGCGCGCAATGAACATCATGACAGAGCCCCAGCCGCCGGTCGGCGACGCGCCCGCCGAACCACGCATCATCGGTCACGTGCTGTCCACCGCCGGCTCTCAGGTCGTCGCGCTGCTGGACAACGAACTCGCCGATGTGGAAGCCGTGCAGATGGGCGGCCTCGTGAGTATCCGTACGCCCCACACCATGATTTATGGAATCATCAACAGCCTGGCAACGAAGATGGCCAGGCGTCGCGATGAGGGCGGCGTGGTGCGAACCGCGGAAATCGGCCTTCTTGGTGAGATCGCGCACGGCGCGTCCGAGCGGGGAGCCGGCTTCCGCCGAGGCGTGTCGCGCCTGCCGCCACTCGACGCACCCATCAGCTCAGTGCGCCGGGAGGAAACGACGGCTGTGTATGCATTGCCTGGCCGGCCGACCGTCACCGTCGGCAACGTGCACCAGGACCCCGATGTTCCGGCTCGGCTTGCCATTAATGACCTGCTCAGCAAGCACTTTGCGGTTCTGGGTACCACCGGGACCGGCAAGTCCTGCGGCATCACTGTCATGCTGAAGCGAATCCTGGAGCAGAATGCGGACGCGCATGTCCTGATCCTCGATCCGCACGGTGAATATTCTCAGGCGTTTGGCGACAAGTCCGAAGTCCTGACGATCGACAACTTCCGCCTGCCGTACTGGCTGTTCAACTTCGATGAGTTCACTGAAGTACTGTTCGGCGTGCGGAAGCCGGACATGGCTGCCGAAGCGATGGTGCTGCGCGAGGTTCTGGTGGCCGCCCGGATGCGCTCCGCTCACCGCAATACGGACCCGCGTACGATCACGGTCGATAGCCCGCTGCCGTATATCTTCAGCGACCTGATCGGGCGGCTGGATGCGGCGATGGGCAAGCTGGACCAACAGCGCAATCTGCAGACCTACCTTCGGCTGAAGGAGGCGTTGACCACGCTACGCAGCGACCGGCGCTTCGAGTTCATGTTTGAAACCAGCCTGACTGTTCGAGACAGCCTCGGAGAGCTCCTCGGCCGTCTCTTCCGCGTGCCGTCCGACGGCAAACCGGTGGCGATTTTCGACCTGGGTGGCATTCCGTCGGAGGTACTGAACGTGGTGGTTGGCGTCGTCTCCCGCCTCGCTTTTGACTTCGCGTTCTGGTCGCGGCAGCGGATTCCGGTGCTGCTGGTCTGTGACGAGGCGCATCGTTTTGCTGCCCAAAGCGCTACCGACCAGTTCGCCCTGGCCAGGCGCGCCCTGACCCAGATCGCCAACGAAGGGCGGAAATATGGCATCGGCCTTGGCATCGTCAGCCAGCGGCCGTCGGAGCTGGCCGCCAACGTCCTGTCCCAGTGCAACACTGTTTTCGCCTTCCGCACAACGAATGAGCGGGACCAGGAAGTGCTGCGGGCCGCCATGTCCGACGCCTCCGGGGCAATTGTTGCATCGCTGCCGTATCTCAGCAATTCCGAGGCGATCGCCATCGGCGAGGGTGTTCCGGTACCGATGCGGCTGCGCTTCGCCACCCTGCCAGATAATGAACGTCCGCGGAGTAGCTCTGCGCCCTTCTCGGAACGCTGGAATGATGGCGACCTGGCTGACGAATCGGAACTTGGCCGTGTTGTGACCGCCTTTCGCAGCCGGCGCGCCGAGTAACCTGCGGCCAGATACCGCCGGCGCGCCGCACACGGAGCGTTCGCAGCCGTCTCGTGTTAGGGCGCTCCATTACCGATAGCCCCGGCGATAGCGGCGTGTCGGTGTCTGTATACATCGAGCGGCTGGCAAGCCGGCGGTTTTCGTTTCGGCAGCCGCTGCGTGTGCTGATGCCATGAGTCGCAGCCGCTGCTTGAAACGCTTGTTGAGGATCAGGACCGAAACGGCGTGGCAGACACCCGTATGTCGGACGTAAAGTGTGGCCAACCTGCAACGATTCCGAATCCCGTTCGGACCATTTGATCCGCGTCAAACTTGTTGTGCGATGGTGATGATTGGTTGCCGGGCGTTCGCCGAAAGGCAGGTTTGTTGAGAACGCCACCAGTGAGGGATCGCCGGGGGCGCGAGGAGCCAGAATGAAAAAGACGCTATTTGCCGGCACCATCCTTGGCGCCATGGCATTCACCTTCGCCGCCAATGCGCAGTTCGCGCCGCCGTGGGATCTGAACCAGCAACCCGTTGGCAAGACCGCGAACAGCTTTATGGTTCGCCTGCGTGCCATCGGCGTGGTCCCGCTGAACTCCGCCAGCACGGTCGACATCATCGGCGGCAATGTCAGCGCCACCGCCCAGGCCGCGCCGGAAATCGACTTTTCCTATTTTCTCACGGACAACATCGCGTTCGAACTGATCGCGGCAAGCACGCGCCATAATGTCAGCGTGACGAACAGCGCCCTAGGCGGCCGGGTCGATGTCGGCAGCACCTGGGTGCTGCCGCCGACCCTGACCGTACAGTATCACTTCGCGCCGAAGTCGCAGTGGAGCCCCTACCTGGGTATCGGCATCAATGGCAGCTTCTTCTATGCCACGCATCCGTCCAACCCGCCCGTCACCCACTGGACCTTGTCCAATGGTGTCGGCGCGGCGGTTCAGGCCGGTATCGACTACAACTTCTCGGGTCACTGGTTCCTCAACTTCGACATCAAGCAGATTTTCCTGAAGACCACGGCGAAGGTCGATGCGCTTGGCACCACGGTGAAGGCCGACACCTGGCTGAACCCGCTGGTGATCGGCTTCGGCATCGGCTACCGGTTCTAACGGCGCATAGGGTTCAGGCGCAGCCGCCGGCGCCGCGCCTGAACCGGCCGGCGCGTTCTGCGCCGCGGCCGGTCCTGTATCCGGCCATTTGAGGCGTTGACGCTGCCTGGTGCTGCGCCCAGCATCGGGTGGTGCGCCCGCGGCAGACCGGCTGTCGTGGCGCTGCGACGGAAGGGACGCTGCCGCCGATGCCCTGGCCCCGGCCGTACCTGAGAGCACGGCCGCAGCCCGTCCTGCAATCCGATCTGGGTCTATTCAAGATCGGCGCCACGCGCTTTGACCTGCGCGATCCCTATCGTATCGCCGTCGGCCTCTCCTGGCCGGCCTTCACCGTTTGCCTCCTCGGCGCATGGCTGACCCTGAATCTCGTCTTTGCCACGCTGTACGTGCTGAGTCCCGGTAGCATTGCCAACGTCGCGTCCGATTCGTTCTGGGATGCGTTCTTCTTCAGCATCGAGACGCTGGCCACGGTGGGCTACGGCGTGATGGCGCCTGTTACGACCTATGCCCATGTCGTTTCGGCCGTCGAGATCGTGGTCGGCATGGCATTCACCGCCATTGTCACCGGACTGATGTTCGTCCGGTTCTCACGGCCCCGCGCCAGATTCGTCTATGCGGAAAACCCGGTCGTCACCAGCTTCAACGACCACCGCACGCTGATGATACGCCTCGCCAACGGCCGCATGACAGTGATGACCAACGCCAACGCGAAGCTATACGCGCTGATTGTTGAGCGCACGGCGCAGGCACGCAGCTTCCGGCGCCTGGTGGAGTTGCCTCTGTTGCAATCGCACCTGCCCGTTTTCGTCATGCCCTGGACGCTGATGCACGCCATCAATGAGACAAGCCCATTCTTTGGCTATACCGCTGAAACCTTCGCTGCCGCCGACGTCCGGCTGTGCGTCACGCTCGATGCGCGTGACCAGGCTATCGAAACCACGGTTTACGACGTCACGGTCTACACGGCCGACAAGGTCCGTTTCGGAATGTGCTATGCGGACGCGACGAGCCTTGATGAGCAGGGCCATGTCATCGGCGATCTTTCCCGTATCAGCCTGCTGGAACCCGAGGCGGCGGAGCAGCCGGAATGGGCGCAGTGGGTGCGCTAGCCGCGGACAGGTCCACTGCCACCTCATTGCGGCGAAAAAATGGGATGGTGAAGGGCGCATCATAGGTCAGCAGGAACGGCCGGCCCTGCGATGTGCGTCCGGTCTTGCCAAGTGCCTCCAGCAACAGCCGCTCCTGCGCCGCCACGGCGCCGGGGTCCGCAATGCCGCTGAAGCGGAGCACGGCGATCCGTTCCGCCGGCACGGTGACAATGCGAACCGCCGGGTCGAGCGGCTGCGGCGGGCCCTGCCGCACCACGTCCTGCGGCAGGAAGAAGCGCATCACGCCGCCGGACTTTGTGCTTTGCACCGGGATGGTCATCGCGATCATCTGGCCGCGTTGCTGCTGTGCCACCGGCGCGGTCATGGCAATGCGCTGGCTGTCCGCGTTGTTGCCGGTGATATAGCGGAACAGGCGCGGAAACGCCTCCCGCCCGCCGCCGGCATCATCAGTTTCCGCCGCCACCCGAGCGGGATAGTCGCGCACCTCGACGCCTCCCGGCAGGCGCTCGACCACCGCGTATGGCGGCTGCTCGTATAAGCCGCGAAAGCCCACCACGCCCAGGCCGGCTTCGACGAACGTCATCATATAGTACAGGATCGGACCCATGCGTCGCCTCCAAGCAGACGACGCTTGATATAGGTGCGAATGCGCCGCGCGCAGGCGGCGGCTCAAGGGGAGCGGAACAGCATGAAGATCGTCGGCGTCGAGACCTGGTGGACGCAAATTCCCTTCGACATGGGCGGCAAGCCGAAGGTGATGGGCGGCCTGAACTGGCAGGTGATGAACGGTGTCTGGCTGCGCATCATCACTGACGAGGGGGTCGAGGGATGGGGCGAAGCGTTCGGCCACGCCTGCTCCGCCGCCACCATGACGGTGCTGGACACGCAACTGGCGCCGGCGATCCTTGGCCAGGACGCCCGCGACATCGCCGGGTTGCGGCAGCGGCTGTCGCAGGCGTTCCACATTTACGGCCGCAACGGGCCGCATGTCTTCGCGCTGTCCGGCCTGGACATTGCGCTGTGGGACATCGCCGGCAAGGTCGCCAATCAGCCGCTCTGGCGCCTGCTCGGCGGCACGCCCACCGGATCCCTGCGCGCCTATGCCAGCCTGCTGCGCTATGGCGAAGCGTCGGCAGTCGGCGCGGCGTGCGAGCGCGCCGCCTCCCGCGGCTATCAGGATGTGAAACTGCATGAGATCACCACGCCGGAAATCGTCGCCGCGCGCCGGGCGCTGGGTGACGGGCCGCGGCTGATGGCCGACGTCAACTGCCCCTGGACCATCTGGAAGGCCCTGGCGATGGCACGTGAGCTGGAGGATGTGAACCTCACCTGGCTGGAGGAACCGGTCTGGCCGCCGGGCGATTTTGAGGGTCTGGCCCGTGTGCGGCTGGAGGGCGGCATTCCCATTGCGGCCGGCGAGAACGCCGCCGGGCTGTTCGACTTCAAGGCTGCGTTTGAAGCCGAGGCACAGGACGTTGCGCAGCCAAGCGTGACGAAGATCGGCGGCCCGTCTGCCATGCTGGAGATCGCGGCTCTGGCGAAGGCCTATGGTGTCCGCCTGGTCCCGCACAACGCGTATTTTGCCGCGGGCTATCTGGCATCCTTGCATCTGGTCGCGGCACTCGCGCCTGAAGCGCCGTTCGAGCGGCTGTTCATTGATCTGCAGGAAGACCCATACGGAGACCTGCTGGAGGCCGGGGAGGGACGTGTGGCAGTGCCGACCGGGCCGGGGCTGGGTCGTGATCCGGATCTGGCGGTGCTGCGGAAATACCAGGTGAGAGAGCCCGGCCGGCACAAGCTGTAAACGGCGGCGCGCTGTCCCTCGCAGCGGCCAGGGCGGCCGCCTGGTTACAACCGCGATGTGTGGTGTGATCAGTGCCGCAACGACCCACGCCGACAGGTGACGGGTGACGTCGTCGTGCTGATCGTGGGCAGAGCAATCGCTTGGATGTTGGCTATGACTGACGGGAGCTGAGGCGCCGGTAACGCCGGTGTTTGCGGTGGCTTTGATGATTCGCCGCCAAGTGCGGAGGGCGGCAGGGTGTTCCGGGGCCGACTGGGACCATCCGTGGCGTGTCCACGCGGCTGCAGCCGGCCAATCGGCGTCTTGGCGTCCTTTTGGCCCGTTGGCGTTGAGGGCCGCCCTTTCTGTCGAACGTGAACTGGTATCAGTGGTACGGTGGATGCTGACGCACCCGGCGTTCGACCGGTTGCACCGATGATCCCGTGCCATTCGGCTCGCTGCAGTTCAGCGGGATCATCTGGCATCGACGATCCAACGGCGTGAGGCCAACGGCACGCTGACGCCGACGCATGGCGTTGCTCTCTCGTCATGGTCGATGGAGGCGGGTCATCCGCAGGCCGTCTTCAATGACGGAGGATCGCCCACCCGGCGTCGCAAATCGTGGGTGACCAGCAGATGAGGTCCGCCATGGCGGCGGGCGACGACGGTCAGTGTGGCGCGTGCACGCTGTGACGACTCCGGATGATGTCGCGCGGCAGCGGGCTACAGCATTTGGCGTCGGCTGCACGACCGAAAGATCGGACCGGCGGTTTCTGCCCTTTACCAGCCGCCTTTGCCGGGTCCGATCCGTCGGGTCGCAAGCGCTTCCCGATTTGCGTGGCCGGGACAAGCAGAATCCGGGGTGCTGCCACGCTGCTATGGCCTGACAGTGCATTTTCGTTGCAATCCGGCTGCAATTTAGTTGACGACCCGCGTGGAGTGATAGCAGAAGGGGGGTATCGTCAAATTACCGAATCGACTCGGTATCCAGGCCATAGTGAGGGTTCGATGTCTAAAGCGTTCATTGCGAAGGTCATTCAGCAGTCGGCTGAACTGACCGGTGCAGCGGCCAACCGCGCGACGGGGGACCTGATCGACGCTATCGTCAAGGAGTTGAAGAAGACCGGGAAGTTTACGCTCCCTGGCTTCGGGACCTTCACCGTCCGCAAGACCAAAGCCCGCAAGGGATTGAACCCGCGTACCGGCGCCGCCATCAAGGTGAAGGCCGGCAAGACCGTGCGCTTTAAGGCCTCTCCCGTCCTGAAAAAGTCCGTCTGAACCACGGTGTTGGCCAGCCCCTGCGCAGGCGGGGGCTTCCGGACGCCACCGCAGCAGCCCTTCCGGTTCTGTCCCCGAAGCTTTGCAAGACTCGCCGGGGGCACTACAAAATCCGGTTGGGGATTTTTTGGTAGCGTCCATGCGTAACGAAATACTCGCCTACAAGCGTGAGCGCATTCTGGAAGAGGCCGTAAAGCTCTTTTATGAGCGCGGCTTCAGCGGAACCACGCTTGATGACATCGCCACGGAACTGGGCGTCACCAAGCCGTTCATCTACACGCATTTCCGCAGCAAGGTTGAACTGCTGGAGGCGATCTGCCGGCCGACGATCGAAATGTCGCTGCAGGCAATTCTCGATGCGACGGCGCAAGCGGGTCGCGCCACGGATCGGTTGTATCACGGGCTGCTTGCGTTTACTCGCGTGGTACTGCAGCGCCAGGCCAACATCGCTGTCTATTTCCGTGAGGAGAAGAACCTGTCGAAAGACGCGTTGGAAGAAATCAACGCATTGCGACGGAAGTTCGACAAAGTTCTCAGTCAGTTGCTCCACGAAGGTGTCGCCTCGGGCGAGTTCACGATCCCGGATATCAGTGTGGCTGCACTGGCGATCGGCGGCATGGTCAGCTGGGCCTATACCTGGCACCGCCACGACGGCCGCCTGTCGGTCGACCAGGTCTGCGGCGCCATGGCGGCGCTTGGCCTGCAGATGGTCGGAGCCACGCCACCGGCCGGCTGATCCGGAGGACACAAGGACTCGGCCGTTAACCTTCGGTCAACCGTTGGCCGCTATGCTCCCGCGGCCTGACCAAAATGGTTCGTCCGGATGGCAGAATCGCCGAACAGTCTGATCGCCGACCGCTACAGCATCGAATTGTCGCGGCCGATGCCCGAGGTGGGGTCCGGGTTGCCAGCCTTCGCCGCGGTCGATCGCCGTGGCGGCGACGCC
This sequence comes from Pseudomonadota bacterium, assembly GCA_018240405.1. GTDB lineage: Bacteria > Pseudomonadota > Alphaproteobacteria > Acetobacterales > Acetobacteraceae > Rhodopila. The sequence continues at coordinate 25,845 of JAFEFW010000634.1, read as the reverse complement.
AAGCTCGTTGCGCTTGCCGCCAGCCGCTTTGCCAGCCCGCGCCAGCGGTGCCTGGAAGTGCTCGACCGACCCATCGACAACCTGATGATGCCGATCGCGCATGGAGTTGGACCTCAGCCAGGGGGCGGACAAGGCTACTACGTCATCTGCACTGCGCCATTTGGCCAGCCAGCCGCTCTGGCGCTGACCCCCTGGCCGGAGGCAGCGCTGCTGGAGCATGTGCTGCGGCCGATTGCCCAGGTGCTGATCGCGCTGCAGGAACTGCGCATCACACATAGGGCAATCCGCCCGGATAATGTCTTTGTTACGTCCTATACTCAGCCGGTAACGCTCGGCGCGGCTTGGGCAGCACCGCCGGCGTTGCTGCAACCCGCGGTGTTCGAACCCCCGTTCAGCGCACTGTGCCTCCCCGCCGGCCGCGGCGAGGGCACCATCGCCGACGACATCTACGCACTGGGCGTTCTGCTGATCACGCTGGCAACCGGCCGCGTGCCAATGGCCGGTCTGGACGATGACAGTATCATCCGCCGCAAGCTCGACCTGGGCAGCTACGCCGCCCTGACCGCGGGTGCGGCGGTGCCGCCGTATCTGAGCGACCTGCTGCGCGGTATGCTGGCAGACGATCCTGATCATCGCTCGCCAGCGCGCCTGCTGATGGACCCGACGACCGCAAGGGCACGTCGCGTGGCTGCCCGCCCACCGCGCCGCAGCCAACGCCCATTGATCCTCAACGATATTGCGGTATTCGACGCACGCATGCTCGCTTATGCGCTTGCGCGCGATGAGCGGAAGTCGATCCTGGCCTTGCGGGCTGGAGTGGTCAGCCAGTGGCTACGCCGCGGCCTGGGCGACGGCACATTGGCCGCCGCCATCGAGGAACTTGTCCGCGTGCGGCTGGCAGAAGCGCCCGTAGTTGCGGATGCCGACACCCGCCTCCTGATGAACACCATCGCGACGGTTGAGCCGCGCATGCCGCTCTGTTGGCGGGAGACCGCCTTTTGGCCGGACGCGCTGGGCGCGCTGCTCGCCGAAGGGTTCCATGGCCAAAGTAAGCTGGTGCTGCTGGCAGAAGAAGTGCTGCGCGGCGATGCAATCATGCTTTGGGAGAATAGCGACAGCGACTCCGCGCGGGACGACGGATTCCTGCGTTCATTTGAGGGCCGGCAGCTACGGGCGTATCTCCAACGCAATGGCGTTGGCGCCATGCACCGCCTGCTGTACGGGATGAACCCCCTGCTGCCATGCGATGCGCCGGGCACGACCGGAACCTGGATGATGACCATGCCTGACTTGCTGGAGTGGCTGGAACGCCTCGCCGCCGGCGATCGGGACGCGGAGCTGTTTAATTCGCATGTTCTCGCCTTCATTGCGGCACGCGCCGACCGCCAGATCACGTCGGCGGTGAACGTCTTGCTGGGCCTGACGGACGCCGGCGCTTACCTGCTGCGCCTGATGGGATTGTTGTGCGATCTGCAGGTCCGCTACGTGAAGGCGCCGCTGCCAGGATTGTCTGCCTGGGCGGCCGCCCATCTGCGTCACCGGCTGGAGACTTATCGGAACCGCCAGAGACGGGAGGCGCTGATCGCCCAGCTGGACGCGCTGGCGGCTGACGGCTTCATTGAGCCTCTATTGGCGCTGATTGAGGATGAGCGACAGAGAAGTAAGGATGTTGCCGGTGCGGAACAGGCCATCGCACGGGTGGCGGCCATCGATCGCGAACTCGCGGTCTTGGAGCATTCAGACGCCGCGCGGCGGGCCATGACGGCGGGGATGGCACGCGAAATGGCGGCAGCCGTCGGAATGACAACACTGATCCTTATGTTCATCCTTGCCGCGATCGAGTGACCATCGGGCCGGATGGCGCCTCATCGGCTCGACGCAAAACACCATGGCAGACTGCCGAAGTTCTCTTGATTGCATGCTCAACGGCGCCGTCTGCATACGACGCGGCGCTCAGGTCTGCCGCTATCAGCGCCCCCACATGATGGAACGAATCCCGTGCTGTCGCGCCTAGGCATTGCCCTGTTGCTGGTCACCGCCGGCATCGGTGGGGGCGTCTTGATTGCCACTGTGCCCGACATTGCGGCTGCGGTGATTGTGTTGCAACTGCCCGGAGTGCTGCTCTGGCTATTTGATCCGACGCCACGCAAGGCCGTTGGGCGCACCGTGCTGCTGTTCCAGGCGGCAGCGAGCATGCGTCCGCTGGTGTCCATCTGGTACGAATGCGACGGGCTGCGCCAATGCGTCGGCATGGTGACCGACGTTCGCACGATCCTGATCGTCGTGCTGTTTTGCGGCGTTGGCTTCGTGCTGACACTGGGCCTGCCGATCATCGTTAAGTTGATCGACGACCGTCGCACGAAGCTGCGGCACGACCGGCTGACGGCAGAACGAAAGCGGCTGACGGATGAGTGGGAATTGTCGTGACCCGGCCGCGGCCGTCGGACGCAGGAGCCGCCGCCGATTCCGTAATGATCTCAGCCGGCGCAGCCCGGCCACTCCTGACACCCGGGCGTTACGCCGTCGCAGGGCCAGCCTGTCAATCTGCTCCAAATGCTGTGGTCACCGCCGCGCGTATCGGATCCTGCGAAGTGGCGGGCGGCAATGTCATGCGGTTGTGCAGGATGGCCACGGCGAGCCGCCGGTCCGGGTCGGCCCATCCAATCGAGCAGCCGGCACCGGGATGCCCAAAGGCGTTGGGATTGGTGCCAATCAGCCGCCCGAGATTCTCCGGCTGCGTGTTGCCGGCAAGCCAGAAGCCGGCGCCGATGCGTACGACGATGCCTTGCACGTCATCGATCGCGTCGGAACCCGGCCGCGGCGTGGTGAAACTCCGCACCAGATCGGTTGGCAGGATCCGGACGTCGCCCAGCTTGCCGCCGTTTGCCAGCATGGCGAAGAACCGTGCCATGTCCCGGGCGGTGGCGAAGCCGCCGGCGCCGGGATTGCAGGCCTGGCGAATGTCGGAGCGACCGAAGATCTCCTCGCTGGTGCCGACATGCAGCGGGATTGCCTTGAAGCGTGGCGCATCCGGCGGCAATGGCCTTGGCTGCGCATTGATGAGGGTGGCGATGCGGTGGTGCTGTGACGCCGGAACACCGATCCACAGATCGTTGATGCCGAGCGGGAGAAGGATTTCCTCGCTGACGAAGTCGCGGAAGTGACGACGCTTGGGATCGGTGCGCCGAACCACTTCGGCGATCAGCCAGCCGAATGTGTAGCTCTGGTAGCCATTGCGCGTGCCCGGCTCGAACATCGGCGCCATCCGCGCCAGGTTGTCGCACATCCAGTCATAGTCGGCCATGCGCTCGGGCGTCACGTCGGCGGGCATTTGCCATAGCCCGGAGCGGTGATGCAGCACGTGGCGCACCGTCATCCGCGCCTTGCCGTTGGCGGCGAATTCTGGCCAGTAGCGGGCGACGGGCGCGTCATAGTCGACCAGGCCGCGCGCGGCCTGGATGTGCAGCGCCACCGCCGTGACGGCCTTGATGACCGAGAAGGTGGGGAACAGCGTATCGGCTGTGACTGGCGTTCCGGCGGCGCTGTCGGCTGTTCCGGCCGAGATGTCCACCACAAGCTCATCGCCACTGTAAACGGCGACCTGTAGACCGACTTCCCCTGCGGCGATTGCCTGGCGAACCGCGTCGCTGAACGGCTCTATCAGGTCCGGGCGGGTGCGGCCTGTATCCAAATTCATTGTTTTACTCCCGTTTTGTTATCGTGCTGGTCGAGGCAGCAGCGTGCCAGATCGACACGCGGCTGCCCAGGCGCGCCGCCGCCGCCGTTCCGGCAACGGGGCGTCCCGGCGATCCGCGCCAATAAGTGACCGGGGTGGCGCCGTGGCACGCTTCGCCCGGTTCGGCTATGACTTCTGGCCGGACCGGGCGGCCATTATCCGATGGAAAGTCAGGTCAGGACGGGAGAGAAACGATGTCAGAGCAACCGACATTCGGCCGCTACCGGGAGCTGCCGTACGACGAAATGACGCCGGAACAGCAAGAGGGCTACAACGCGATGATCGAATCGCGCGGCCGTCTCCCCGGACCGACAAAGATCTGGGTGCACAACCCGAAGCTTGCCAAGGTCGCTGGCCCGTTCGGCGCCCACTTTAATCCCGGCCGCTACTCGCTGACGGAGCGCGAGCGCGAGATCGCTGTCTGTGTCGTCACCAGCCGGTGGCATGCCGCCTATCCGACCGCTGCGCATGAACGGCGTGCCAAGGAGGTTGGATTACCGGCGGACAAGGTGGAGGCGATTCTCTGCGGGCTGCCGACGTCGTTCGACGATGAGCGCGAGCAGATCGTCTATGAGATGGCGACGACCCTGGCGAGCGCCCGCTGGGTGCCAAAGGGTCTGTATGACAGAGCAGTCAAGGCGCTGGATCATGTTGGCATTACCGATGTCATTACGTTGATGGGCCATTACACAAGCGTGGCGATGACGCTGGCCTTCTACGACGTCCCGGTCGGTGCGACCGGACTGGAACGTTGACCGGCTGGCGTCACGGCGGTGGCGGCTGGGCGAAGCGCCGGCTGCGCGGCTAGGTTCATCAAGCGTGCAGCCGCCGGCAACGCCCGGCAGCTGCCGCAAATGCACAGGGAAGGAACAACCATGAAAGATTTTTCCGGCAAGACGGCGGTCGTAACCGGTGGCGGCTCCGGCATGGGCCGCGAGCTCGTGCGGCAACTGGTGGCCGAGGGCTGCGCCGTGGCGATGTGCGACGTGTCGGCCCGCGGCATGGCGGAAACGCAGCGCCTGTGTGAGGCGGCCGGACTGCCGCAGGGACTGCGCATCACATCCCATCGTGCCGACGTCTCCCACGAACCGGATGTCCTGCGATTCCGTGACGAGGTGGCACAGCAGCATGCGACCGATCGCATCCATCTGTTGTTCAACAATGCCGGCATCAGCGGCGGCGGCAGCCTGATCGCCAACGAACGCACGGAATGGGAGCGCACCTTTAACATTTGCTGGGGTGGCGTCTACCTGACCACGCGCGCTTTCCTGCCGATGCTCCGCGCCGCTGACGAGGCGCACATCATCAACACCAGCAGCATGAACGGGTTCTGGGCGTCGGTAGGACCGGATACGCCCCACACCGCTTATTCCGCGGCCAAGTTTGCGGTAAAGGGCTTTACCGAGGCGCTTATTGCGGATTTCCGGATGAACGCGCCACATATCAAGGTGTCGGTTGTCATGCCCGGCCACATCGGCACCGGCATTCGGGATAATTCATTGCGAGTCCAAACGAACACCGACGCGGACGGACTTACCGCGCCGCAGATCGCGCAGATCCGTGCACGGCTGGCCTCGATGGGCCGGGACCCCTCAAAATACTCCGATGGGGACATCGAGCGTATGCACGCTGAGCGCGCACGCCGGTTCGTGACAGATGCACCAACCAGCGCGGCGGATGCGGCAAAGATCATCCTGGATGGAGTGAAGGCCGACCGCCTGCGGATCCTGGTCGGTCCGGATGCGCAGCTGATCGACCGCATGGTGCGTGAGGATCCCGACCACGCCTACGAACCAGAGTTTTACGAGCGCTTTGCCGCCGCGGCCGGGTGGTATCCCGGTCGCTGATACGCACCGAAATACACTGACATCAACTGACCGAGATGGGCAGGATCAGGCCGCCGGACCAAGTCGCCCGCGGCCTGATCCGGTTGTAGCAAGTGATACCAGGTAAGCGCCGGCGCAGCGCAGAAGCGGTATCAAAACTTTAACATCAATTTATAGTTGTATATCTTTGCTTATACTCCTCCTTCAGGTGTAATTTTCGGCAATTGTCCTGGCGGACTCGACATAATGTTCAATTCAAATCTGTTTTGTGATTATAAGAATCCCTCATCACCACCGGCCTCGACAACACGGCTTTGTCTGAGCGACCTTCTGGGGGAATTACACCATGGCCCTGATCAACTGGATCGGCGGATTCAGCACGCATTTCAACGACGCTCAGAACTGGTCTCCGCAAGTTGTTCCTGGCGTGGCGGACGATGCCGTCATCAACGTCGGGGCCGCGTCGGTCGACACGACGGCCAGCGCCACGGTCAACAGTTTCTCCATTACTGCGACGGCCACCCTGAGTATCGGCGCCGCGACGACCTTTGGCATTGCCAACGGCACCTACGGCGGCGGCATCGCTGGTTTGTTGAAAATCAGCGACAACGCCACATTGCAGCTTGGCGGCACGATCGTGAACAGCGGCACGATCCAGGAGAATTCCGCCGGCTCAAACACAAGGATCATCCTGACCCAGGGGCTGACCAGGTTGCAGGGCGGCGGGCAGATCCAGATGTCCGCCAACGCGAGCAACCAGATCTACGGCTCCCAGGCGAGCTACACGCTGGAGAACGTCAACAACACCATCAGCGGTGCGGGCGCACTCGGTGCCGGCCAGATGACCTTGTCCAACGCCGGCATTATCAATGGCAACCAGGCAGCCGCGGCTCTGACGGTCAATACCGGCAGCAACCTTATCCGTAATACCGGCACCATGGAGGCGACCGCCGGCGGCAAACTGGTCATCGCCAGCAACATGAACAATGTGGGTGGCACGATCCTGTCCACCGGCGCCAACTCGGTGGTGGCACTGCAGGGTGTCGTTTCGGGCGGCCTGATCACCACCAATACCGGTGGCGTCGTCCAGGCCACCAGCGTCAGCGCTACATTGGACAGTCTGCCCCTGCACACTGTCACGATCAACGGCACGATTCAGGTGTTGAACGCGCAGGCGCTCAGTCTGCTCGGTACCATCATCAACAACGGCGTCCTGAACCCCGTCTCGACGGGGAACAGCACAGACCTGCGCATCGCCAGTCCCATCGTGACGCTGCAGGGCACCGGCGCCGTTCATCTCGGCGACAATCCGAACAACCGGATCCTTTCCACGATCAACGCGGGCTTCCAGCTCGTCAACAAGACCAACACCATCGATGGTGCCGGCCAGCTGGGCGGGGGCAGCCTGTCGTTCACCAACAACAGTACGGTGACTGCCAATCTGGCCAATGCACTGGTTCTGAACACCGGCAATAACACAGTTATCAATACCGGCACACTGCAAGCGACAGGCACGGGCGGGCTGTTGATCCAAAGCGCCGTCAAGAACGTCGGCGGCACGGTCCAGGCGATCGGCGCCGGCGCGCATGTCGATTTGGGCGGTGGCTCGATCATGGGCGGCAACCTGATTTCCGGCCCCGGCGCTGTGGTCAATGTTGCCAGTGGGGACGGCGGCCTCGACGGGCTTACATTCGGTTCGATATTAAACCGAGCGACTGTGGTGGTCAGTGACCAGCGTAGCCTGTACCTCAGCGGCGTGATCGCCAATCAGGGGACATTGTATGCAAATCAGGTAAGTAATACCGGATATTCAAGTATTCGCCTTGCCAGCCAGACCGTTACTCTGTCTGGCGGCGGTAAGCTGGTGATGTCGAATAACTTCAACAACCGGATCTATGGCAACAGCGGCTATTATACGCTGATCAACCTCAACAACACGATTTCCGGTTCCGGGCAGCTTGGCTTCGGCCAGATGACCCTGGTCAACCAAGCGGGCGGGCTTATTTCGGCTGATGCTGCAGCCAGTCAGGGCAGTTCCGGCCAGTTGCTGGTCAACACCACCAACAGCATCCTGACGAACGCTGGTATCATGCAGGCAACCAATACCGGCGGCTTGATGATCCAAAACACGATCGTCAAGAACACGGGAGGAATTAAAGCGATCAACGCCGGTTCGACGGTCTACCTTGATAACAGCACCGTTCAAGGCGGTCAGTTGGTTGCCAGTGCCGGAGCGGGTATTGCGACGACCACAAACAATGCAGCGTTGGACGGGATCAATAACGGTGCGCTTTCGATCGTCGGCCAGGTCAACGTAACCAGCCAGTCACGCCTGGACGTTGCGGGAACGATCAATAACGCAGGCACGATACTGCTGAACCAGCTGGGTGCGACGGGGACCACCAACCTGCAGATCACCTCGCAGCAGGTGGTGCTGCAGGGTAATGGCTTCGGCAAAGTAGTGATGTCGAACAACGGCAGCAACCGCATCTACGGCGCCAACAGCAACGTGCAGCTGGTCAACGTCAACAACGTCATCTCCGGCGCCGGCCAGATCGGCGTCAATTCATTATCGCTCGTGAATCAGGCACTTGGCCGGATTGTTGCCGATCAAACAACGGCCCTCGTCATCAATACCGGTGGCAACGTCCTGCGCAATGCCGGGATTATGCAGGCAACCGGTACCGGCGGCCTGGTGCTCTCCAGCAGCGTGATCGACAACGCCGGCGGTACTATCCAGGCCCTTGGCGCCGGCGCCCATGTCGATCTCAGCAGTGCCTGGGTCGAGGGTGGGACGTTGACGACCTCCGGCGTGGGGGCGGTGATCCGGTCGACCGATGCCAGCAGCGTGCTGGACGGTATCACATCAGGCGTGCTGACCAATCAGGGCGTCGTGCAGGTCCAAAACGCCACGTCCCTCAAGCTCGTTGGCACGATCAACAACACGGGGACGATTGCCCTCGCGTCGGTTGGGGCCAATGCGAACCTGATTGTCAGCGGGCAGACCGCCGTACTGCAAGGCGGCGGTCAGGTCGTGCTGTCTGATGTGGCGAACAACCGGATATATGGGTCAAGCGGCTATTACGATCTGATCAACGTGAACAACGTGATTTCCGGTGCTGGTCAGCTCGGAGTCGGCGGTCTCACGCTGATCAATCAGGCCAACGGGGTCATCAACGCCAACCAGAGCAACGCGCTGATCGTCAATACCGGCGCATACATTGCGACCAACTCCGGGCTGATGGAGTCGACATCGGCGGTGGTGGGGAATGGCGGCCTGGTCATTCAGAACATGACGCTGAACAATGCCGGCGGCACGATCCTGGCCGCCGGCGCACAGGCACATGTCAATCTCGACGGCGCCTATATCGAGGGTGGCACGCTGGCCACCAGCGGCGGCGGCATCATTGCGACGATCGGCAACGCTGCTCTCGACGGCTTGACCAGCACGCCGCTCCTCAATACCGGGGTCGTCGTCGTCAATGACCATACCAGGCTCGACCTCGTCGGCTCGATCGTCAATTCCGGCACCATCCGGAGCAATGCCACCAGCGTCAGCGGCAATACCGATATAAGGCTGATCGGCTGGACCACGACGCTCTCAGGCGCCGGCCAGCTTCAGCTCAGCGACAACGCAACGAACAGGATTTACGGCGCCAGCAGTAACTATACGCTGGTCAACCAGGGCAACGTCATCAGCGGCGCAGGCCAGTTCGGCGCCAACACGATGAACTTCGTGAATGCGGCAGGCACGATCCAGGCGACCGGCACGAACGCCCTGGTGATCGGCCTCAACGGCGGCACCGGGGTCAACGCGGCCGGAGCCTTCATGAACGCCAATGGCTCCGGCGGCATGATCATCAGCTCCGGCATCATCACCAACAATGGCGTCATGACCGTGAACAACGGCAGCGCCCTGACCTACCAGGCCGGCGTGATCAACACCAACCTGGCCGAGGGTGACCTGATCGGTGGTATCTGGCGCGCATTCTCCAGCGGGGCCGGTGCGACGCTGTCGATGACCGGTGGCCCGATCGTCAACAACCAGGCAATTCTCATCTTGTCAGGGGCCAACTCCATCATCCGAGCGGGAACCGGCTCCGGCGGTACGCCGTACACAAACCTGGAGTCGAGCCTGCGGAGTGTCGTCGCCGGCGGCCAGCTTCGGGTGCAGGGAAATCGCGGCTACACCAGCAGCCTTGACCTGCTCGATACGGGTCTGATCCAGCTTGCCGGCGGGACCTTCCAGGTCGGTACGCTCACATTGGGCGCCACCGGCGTGCTCGCTGGCACAGGCGTGGTCGATGAGGCGCCGATCAATAACGGTAAGATCCAGGCTCAGGGCGGCCTTTTGACTGTTACCGGCAATATCACCGGCACCGGATCACTGCTGATCGACAATGCCTCAACGCTGGAACTGGGTGGCATCGTCAGCGAAGTCGTCAACTTCACCACGGGTGCGGTGGGCACGCTCAAGCTCGACATCGCAACCAATTTCTATGGCACCATTACCGGACTTGCGCTGGGCGACGTGATCGACCTGGCCGACATCGCGCCGGCGTCGGTGACCGGCGTGTCGATGGCCGCCGACAAGGTGATCGTCAGCTACACGGGCCATCCCGACCTCGTCTACGCGGTTGCCGGCCCTGGCATCAACCCGGCGGTGAACAAGTTTGTCGCCGCGGCCGATGGTGCCGGCGGCACCAAGCTGACACTGACGGCCGGCGCCGCCGTCGCCGGCAGCGGCACCCTCCCCACACCGCCTGGCGGTGGCGGCGGTGGCGGCTTTCCGCCGGTCAACAAGACCTGGATCGGCGGCTTCGGCAACAGCTTCAACACGGTTTCGAACTGGAGCCCGGTCGGCGTGCCGACCGCAACAGATTACGCAGTGATCGGCGCGGGGTTCTCGGTCGTTGCCTCTGTGGTGAACACCGTGAAGCTGCTCGACCTGGGCGCCGGTTCCAGCCTCAACATCTCGGCCACCAATTTTACCATCACCGACGGCACGGGCGCCGGCGGCATCGCGGCAACCGGCACGATCGCCTACAGCAACGCGAACCTGTTCCTGGGTGGGACGATCGCCAACGCCGGGCTCATCGCACCGACATCGACCGGCAACACCAATACCGACCTCCGTCTGTCGAAGAATACCGTCCTGACCGGCGGCGGCCGGATCGTACTGTCCAATGATACCTATACCCGTATCTACGCCAACAACGGCTCATACCTGCTTGACAACGTGAGCAACACGATCAGCGGCACGGGATTGCTTGGCGTCGGGCTGATGTCCCTGACCAACGAGGCCGGCGGCATCGTCAACGCGAATGTCCTCGGCAAGGCGCTGACGGTGAACACCGGTGGCAACGCCCTCACCAACGCCGGCACCATGCAGGCCACCTTGGGCGGCACGCTATACCTGCAAAGCGCAATGACCAACATTGGCGGCGTGATAACCGCGGTCGGTGCCGGCTCCGTGGTCAACCTGCAGGCCAGCGTCATCGGTGGCACGGTTACCGCAAGTACCGGTGGCGTCGTCCAGGCGATTGGCAACACCGCGGCCCTTGACGGGCTCGGCCTTCACCCGGTCACCCTCAGCACCGCCCTGCAGGTCAATGACGCCCAGTCCCTGACGCTGCTCGGCGGCATCAACAACAACGGCACCATCGCCCTGAAGTCCACGGGCGGGTTCACCGACCTGCGTCTCAACAGCGCAATCGTCACCCTCCGTACTGGCGGTACGATTGCGATGTCAAACAATGCCAACAACCGCATCTTCGGCAACAGCAGCAACTATCAGTTGGTCAACGTCAACAACAAGATCATCGGCGCCGGCCAGTTGGGTTCGGGCCAGATGACATTCAGTAATGCCGGCCTGGTCGACGCGAACCAGACAACGGCACTGGTGCTGAATACCAACGGCAACGTCGTGACCAATACCGGCACGCTGCAGAGTACCGGGACTGGCGGCCTTGCGGTGCAAAGCACGACCATCAACAACGCTGGCGGAACCATCCAGGCGCTTGTTGCCGGTGCGCATGTCGATCTGTCCGCTTCGGCGATCCAGGGCGGCTCGCTGAAGGGCTTCATCCGGACAACCGGCGACGCCACGCTGGATGGGCTCGCCGCCGGTGCCATCACCAACAACGGCACGATGCAGATCAGCGACCAGACTAACCTGTTCGTCTCAGGCATCATCAACAACCTTGGAACGATCCTGCTGAATCAGATCAGTCTTGCCGGCGCTGCCCGGCTGCGGCTGGCGAGCCAGATCGTGACACTGCAAGGTGGCGGCCGGCTGGTAATGTCAAATAGCGACAGCAACCAAGTCTACGGACAAAGCGCCAGCAATACACTGATCAACGTCAACAACATCATTTCCGGCGCCGGTGCGCTTGGGTCGGGTCAGATGACCCTCATCAACCAGGCGGCCGGCGTGATCAAGGCCGACCAGGACGCGACTTATTTCGGAACCGGCCAGCTGGTGGTCAACACCGCCAGCAACCTGATGACTAACGCCGGGACGATGATGGCGACCGCAACGGGTGGCCTGCGGCTTTACAATACCACGATCGGCAATGCCGGCGGCACCATCGCGGCCTTCGGCGCCGATACGCATGTTGATCTTGATACGGCCTGGATCCTGAGCGGGACCCTGGTGACCACCGGCGGCGGTGTGATCCAGGTTGTCAGCAACGCCGTGCTGGACGGAATCACCAACGGGCCGATCCTGAATCTCGGCACCGTGCTGGTGAACGACCAGACCCGGCTCGACCTGGCCGGGACGATCAACAATGTCGGCTCGATCCTGCTCGATCAGCAAAGTATTGGCGGTGCAACGGATTTGCGCCTGGTGGCGCAAAATGTGGTGCTGCAGGGCGGCGGCCAGGTGTTGATGTCCAATAACAGCCTGAACCGGATCTACGCCACCGACAGCACGATCCAGCTGGTCAATGTCAACAACACGATTGCCGGTGCTGGCCAGCTCGGCGCCAACTTGGCGCTGACGCTGATCAACCAGGCGACCGGGCTCATCAACGCCAATCAGGCGACCGCTCTTGCTGTTGGGACAAACGGCCGGCTGGCGACCAATCTTGGCCTGATGGAGAGCACCAACACCGGCGGTCTCCTGATCTACAACACACCAATCAACAACGCCGGCGGTACCATCCTCGCAACAGGGGCCGGCAGCCATGTCGACCTCGCGACCGCTACCATTGAAGGCGGCGTGTTAAGCACGGCCCTGGGCGGCGTCATCAACGTCATCGATCGTGCTAGCACGCTCGACGGTTTGACGGTCGGCGCGATCAGCAACCTTGGCACGATCCAGATCAACAACGCCCAGATGCTGCGTCTTGCCGGCACGATCAACAATGCGGCGACGATAGTAGCATCGGCTGTGGGTTCGGTGGGCAAGACTGACCTGCGCATCGACGGGCAGAACGTGGTTCTGCAAGGCGGCGGCAGCATCCTGATGTCGAACAACGCCAACAACCAGATCTACGGCAGCAACGCCAAGAACCAGTTCGTCAACGTTAACAACACCATCGCCGGAAGCGGGGCGCTCGGCGTCGGCGCGACGATGTTCATGACGAACCAGGCAGCAGGCGTCATCAACGCCAATCAGAAGACCGCCCTTGTGGTGAATTTCGGTGCCAACATCATGACCAATGCCGGTCGGATGGAGGCGACATCCACTGTCGCTGCCAATGGCGGCCTGGTGCTCGTCAATACGACGATTAACAACACCGGCGGCACGATCCGAGCCGTCGGGACGCTGGCGCACGTGGATCTCGTTGGTGCAACGATCGAGGGCGGGATTGTAACGACCCTCACCGGCGGCATTATCCAGACCGGCTTGAACAGCACCAGTACGTTGGATGGACTAACAGTTGGTGCCATCACCAACACCGGCACGATCCGCATCAATGAAACCAGCAAGCTGCAACTGGTTGGCGCCATCGCCAATGCCGGCACAATCCTGCAGAGCGCATTCAGCCTGTCCGGCAGCTATGCGGACCTGATTGCAGCCGGAGGCGGCGCCACGCTGACGGGTACTGGCCGGTTGCTGCTGTCCGACAACGCCAACAACCGGATCTACGGCAGCCTGCTGATCAACCAGGGTAACACGATCAGCGGCGCCGGGCTCTTCGGCACCGGTGGCGGATTCGGCTTCGTCAACACCAGCGGGTCCATCATCGCGACAGGCACCAACGCCCTGGTGTTCAACCTCGGCGCCAGCGCCAGCGGCGTCAACGGGCCCGGCGCGACCATGAGCGCGACCGGCACCGGTGGCCTGCTGCTGGCAAACGGCATCTACACCAACAGCGGTATCATGGCCGTGGGCGACGGCAGTTCGTTGACCTACCGCTACGACGCCATCAACACCAACCTGGCGGAGGGCGTCCTGTCAGGCGGCACCTGGCGGGTGATCGCCGGCGCCAACGGCGCGACCATGTTGCTGACAGGAGGCCCGCTGGCCGTCGACGCGGCGACAATTGTCTTGCAAGGCGCTGGCTCGGTGTTGCGGGCGGGGACCGGACTGGGGGCTACGCCCTACACCGACATCGAGCAGACTCTGACGAGCGTTGCTGTTGGTGGACAATTGCAGGTGCTCGGCGGTCGCAACTACATCAGCGGCCTCACCATCGACGATAACGGCATTATCCAGCTCGGTGGCGGCACACTGCAGGCCGCCGGACTGACGATCGCCGCAGGGGCATCGCTGTTCGGCTTCGGCACGGTGGTTACGCCGGTTACCAACGCTGGCACCATCAACGCCAAACCAGGCACGCTGACCGTCAACGGCAACATCAGTGGCACCGGTTCGTTGATCGCCGACGCGGCGTCCACCCTGGTGCTGTCAGGCGGCAGCAACAGTGCGGGCTCTGTCATCGACAATGGAACCGTCAAGCTGGGCGGCGGCGCCTTGCAGGCAACTTCGCTTTCGGTTGCGACAGCCGGCGCTGTTCTCTCCGGCTTCGGCACGATCACCGGCCCGATTGCCAATGCCGGAACGGTGGCAGCAAACGGCGGCGTCCTGAACGTCAACAGCGCCGTCTCCGGTGCCGGAACACTGCGGGCGGATGTGGGCGGCACGCTGTTCCTGAAGGGGGCGACGAACACCGCGGCCTCGGCACAGGCGAACGGCACACTGCGACTGAGCGGTGGTACGCTGCAGGCGACAGCCGGCACCGTCGCGGCCACCGGTGTGCTGCTGGGCTTTGGCACGGTCAGCAACGCCATCGCCAATGCGGGGAAGATCCAGGCCAATGGCGGCACGTTGGCAGCCAGCGGCGCTGTTACCGGCACCGGAATCCTGCAGACGGACGCGGCCGCGTCGTTGAATCTGAACGGCTCCACGAACACGGCAGCCTCGGTAATCAACAACGGCACCGTCTCGATCGGCGCCAGCGACACGTTGACCGTGACAGGGTCGGTCGCGGCCGCCAGTTCAGGCATCTTCATCCTGAACAACGCCGCGGTGCTGGAGGTGGCGGCGGATACCGGTAACGCCAACCGCATGAGCTTCATCGGCAGCACCAGCCGGCTGATCGTCGACGCCGTGGCCAGTTTCGGCACCAATGTGGGGCAGGCGTCCTACACCGGGCCGCTGCTGCAGAACTTCGGCGTTGGCGATGCGGTCGATCTCAAGGACCTGAATTTCGCCGGCGCGGTCCAGACCTACACCGCCGCGACCGGGCTGATGCAACTGACCAGCGGTGCCACGCTGGCTACCTTGCGGTTCGATAATGCAACCGTCAGCGGCCCCGGGGTCTTCCAGCTCAGCGACGACGGCACCGGCCATGTTCGCGTGACGCACACCTAAGCCTGGTTGCAACGTCCGAGGTCTGCCGCGCTGTCACCCATACAGCAGCCGCAGCCCTCGGGCGATCCAGCGTGCCGCGCCGGGTGGAATGACCCGGAACGGCGCCGCCAGGATGCGGCGGCGGCTGACGATCGCCTGCGGCCGGGTCATGTCCAGCAGCCCCTCGGCGCCGCGGGTGACGCCGAAGCCGCTGGCGCCGGTTCCGCCGAACGGCAGCCGCGGGTCGGCTGTGCTGACGATCAGGTCGTTGACGGTCACGCTGCCGGCGCGCAGCCGCCGCGCCATGTCCATGGCCTCACGGGGCGGACCAAAGACCGATGCACCGAGCGCGAACCGGCTGGCGTTGGCGATGGTGATGGCGGTCTCAGCGTCCGGCGCTGTGATCAGCGTCGCCGCGGGCCCGAACAGCGGCGGCAGGGCTTGCTCTGGCGACGCGGCCCGCAGCACCAGCGGCTGCATGGTCTCGCCGGGCCGGCCACCGATGACTGCCGCGCCGGCCGCCTCGGCAGCGGTAACGGCATCGGCAATACGCTCCGCCTCCGGTGCCGGCACATGGCAGGGCGGCAGTGTTGGCAGTATGTCCGCCAGGGCGCCGGCCAGTGGCCCCACGATCTCGCCGACGGCAATGATCCGCCGCGGTGCGATGCAGGTCTCACCGCCGTTGAGCCGCAGGCCGTGGGCGATGACCCGGGCCATTGTCTCGATCGGTGCACCCGGCAGGACAATTACGGCGTCGTCGCCGGACAGTTCCAGCGTCGCCGGCGTCAGCGTCTCGGCCAGGCGCGCCAGCACGCGCCGTCCGGTCGCCTCCCCACCTGTCAGCACGACCTTGTCCGCGCCCAGTGCCAGCGCCTGCTCGCCCGCTTCGTGCGTGTCCGCCAGGACGGCGAACAGGCCGTCTGGCAGGCCGGCGCGCAGCAGCGCATCCCCCAGGGCCTGCATCGGCGCGGCGAACCCGGGCGCCGGCTTCACCACGACGCCATTCCCCGCCGTCAGCGCCTGGATCGCCTGTACCCCAGCCAGCAGCAGCGGATAGTTGCGCGGCGCGATGATCAGCACGATGCCAAGCGGCAGGCGGCGCACCTGGAGCTGTGCCCCCGCCAGCCAGATCGGGCGTTGTCCATCCGGCCGCCGTGGCGCCAGCAGGCGCGGTGCTTGGCGCTCCAGGAAGCGGCAGGCGGCGAGCAGCGGCATCACCTCCGCCACCAGAATATCCGCCTCATTCATGTTTGGCCGCATGGCAGTGGCCGCCAGCGCCTGCGGATCCCTGGCGCATAGCCGGCGGAGCCGGGCGATGACCGCCAGCCGCTCCGGCACCGGCCGATCGGCCCAGGCGGCCTGGGGCGCGCGCATCCGCTCCATCTGCCCGTTCATGCCGAGGCCTGGATGCGGCCGCGCCAGGTCGTTGAGGCGCGACGCCGGCGCCCGACCAGCGCCGTCCATTGCAGCACCAGTAGTACGGCTACACCGACCGGTAGCAGCGGGACCGAGAGCAGCGATTGCCGGACGCGTATCGCGAGGGCCAGGCGGGACAGGACCAGCGCGATTGCGGCAACCGTCAGCGCCAGTACCGGGACGGTCGCGGGCGCCAGCACCCAGCCGATCGGCAGCAGAACGAATGGCGCCAGCAGGCCGCCGCCCAGCAGCACGGTCCAGACCGGCAGGGCGCCCGGCGTTGCCATGCCCTCATGGGCGTTCTTCGACAGGCCGCGCCAGGTTTCGCCGAAGCCGCGATACATCCGGCATGCGGCCAGCGCCGTCGCATCGAACAGGTCGGTGCGTTCGCCCCGGCGGCGGAAGGCGCGCGGCAGGGTTACGCCGTCATGCCAGGAATCGCGGATCATCGCATGGCCGCCGGTTCGCCGGTACGCCTCGGCATCCGCCACCATAAGTTGTCCGCATCCGGCGCCGAGACTGGGGTCGCAGGATTGCCGCATGCGCCCGATCGGCAGGTAGCCCAGTAGCAGGACGTGGATCAGCGGAATCAGCAGCACTTCTCCCAGAGACTCGGTCCGCTCGTGCGGAAAGCCGGACACCAGTGATGCCCCTGACGAGTGCTGGAAGTTCACCACGGCTGCGACCGCCCCGGGCGCCAGAGCCACGTCGGCGTCGAGAAACACCAGCACCGGGCGCGAAGCCTGCGACGCGCCGTACCAGCACGCGTGCTGCTTGCCCGACCAACCTGCGGGCAGGGGCGGTGCCGACAACAGCCGCACGCGCGGATCGCGCGCTGCGATCTCCCGGACAATGGCAGCCGTGCCATCGGTGGACTGGTCGTCGACGATCAGGACTTCGACATCGGCGCCAGCGCTGGCCAGAATGGCGTTCACGCAGGCGGCGATCCCACCCGCCTCATTGCGCGCTGGCACGATGACGGACACGGCGAGGCGGGGTTGCAGGGAGGACGTATCAACGCCGCGGCGCGCACCTGTGTCACTCGTCATAGCCCGCCAGAACTCAGGCTGTGACGAGGCAGCAGCATGGGCGCGACTGAACCCCGGCGGCTGGAACAGGCGCAGATTGACCATCGTCATCACCGCCGGCACCAGCGCCAGGATCGTTGCGAACCACCACCAGATCGCCAGCCAGGTCACCGTCCCGGCTCCTCATGCGCCAGATGCGGCCGCTGCCCCCGCAGCAGCGAACGGCGGCGCCAGAGGTCGTAGATACCGCCAATCCCAACGCGCCCGCTGACCAGTGTCTCGAAGCGGGCCGGATCGCGCGCGAGCGCGTCCTCGGCGAGTCGATCCATGGTGGCTTCCAGTGCCTGCGTCAGCGTCGTCTGCCAATCCGCGACGCTACGGCCGGGATCAGCCGCCACGGGCGGACCGAAGCGTAGCAGGGCCTCCGGCGCGCTCTCATTCCAGAACGGATATTCCATCGCCAGCGGCAGCGCGACGACATTATCCTGGCCGTGAAGCAGGTGCGCGACCCCATGCCGCAGGCGCAGCGGCCGGCGGCGCGGATCGGTGAAGGCGCCCTCGGCCGTCACCCACAGCGATGTATCGGGCGTCTGCAGCACAAGGCGCCCGACCTGCAGGAATCGCGCCGCGCCGCGCCGGCTGTCGGGATTCAGGCCAAACACCCCGATCCGCCGCAGAACCGCATACCGCGTGAGCGCCTCCTCCTCCATCGGCCCATAGCCACGCCGGCCCGGAAACACGTGTGACTGGAGCAGCACGAACATTGCCGGATCCCACCAGGATGGGTGGTTGGAATACACGATCAGCCCCGCGGCCGGGTCCACCGCCGGCCGGCTGCCCAGCGCGAGGCGGACGGCATGGAAGCGCCGGCGAGCCTGACGCCGCATCATTGCCGTCATCAGGGCTGTGACGATGTCGGAACGGGCTGCCAGGATGGCGGCGGCGTCATCGTCACGCGGCATGGTCAGGCCAGCGCGCGCTCTGGCTGGTTCGACCGTGCATCCTGGTCCAGCGCGTCGGCGGCGATCCAGCCAGACATCATGACCATCGGCATGCCCGGCCCCGGATGCGCCGCGCCACCGGCCAAGTACAGGCCGCGCACCTGGCGGCTCCGGTTGCCGGGCTTGAACGCGCCCATGAACCGGCCGTGGCTGGCCAGTCCGTAGATCGCGCCGTTCAGCACGTGGTAGCGGTCGTGGATATCCTGCGGGGTCAAGGCCTGCTCAAACACGATGCGCTGGTCCAGATCATGCAGCCCAGCGGTGCGGATCAGCTTATCGAGGATCACCCTGCGATAGGCCGGAAACATCTGCCGCCAGTCCTGGCCCGGCCGAAGATACGGCGTATGGACCAGGACATACAGCGCCTCGCCGCCGGGCGGCGCCACCGCCGGTTCCGTCGCGGCCGGCGCCGCCAGGTAGCAGGTCGGGTCCGGCGCGGGCTCCCCGCGGCGGTAGATCGCGTCGAACTCCTCTTTCGGGTCGCGCGAAAACACGAAATCATGGTGCGCCAGGTGTTCGTAGCGCCGGTTCAGGCCGAGGTACAGCACCACGCCGGAGCACGCCGGCTCATAGCGCCGCGCGCGATCGAATGACACCGCGGCCGCACCACCCACCAGCTCGCGATACGTGCGGACACTGTCCATATTCGAAATGACAGCGGAGACCGGGATGCGCTCGCCGTGCTCGGTGACGACCGCGGTCACCCGGTCCGATGACTCGATCCGCGCGATGCCGCAGCCGGGTTCGTACTGCACGCCAAGCGATTCGCCGAGTGACAGCAAGCCTTCTGCCACGGCACGCGTGCCGCCGCGCGGGTACCAGACGCCGCCATCGGTCTGCATATGCGCGATCGAGCAGAGCACCGCCGGCGACCCGTAGGGCGACGAACCGACATACTGCGTGAAATGGTCGAGCATCTGCGCAACCCGCGCGTCCTTCACCTTGCGGCGGATCGTTCCAGCGACGGTCGTGCCCATGCGCAAGGCAAGCACGTCCGCCAGCGTCGCCGGATTGAAGTTCTGCCGAAGATCGAGCGTGTCCCGCAGGTCTTCCACGGCGCGCCAGAAGAAGAACTTCTCCGAAATACCATGCAGCCGCCCAGCCAGTGCCAGGAACCGCTCATAGCCCTCTGCGGCCCCGGCATCGCCGGTATAGGCGCGCAGCGTCTCGGCCATGCGCGCCTTGTCCTCCTGCAGGTCAAGCACGCTGCCGTCGTCGAAGAAGCAGCGCCATTGCGGATCGAGGCGGATCAGGTCGAGTTCCTGGGCGACATCACGTCCCGCCTCGGCATAGATACGGCGAAGCACCGCCGGTACCGTCAGGATGGTCGGGCCCATATCGAAGCGAAACCCGTCCTGCCGCAGGACCGCCGCCTTGCCGCCGAGCCAGGGATTCTTGTCGAACAGGCGCACGCGGTGGCCACGGGCGGCCAGCACGGCCGCGGCGGCCAGGCCGCCGAGCCCTCCGCCAATGACAGCGACGGGACCGCTCATTGCGCCGCGACCTCCGCCAATGCCGGCTTGCTGACCCGCTGGAACGGGCGCGGCTGCAGCGCCAGGTCCTGTTCCATCAGGTCTGTGGAAATGCGGGCGGATTGGAAAATGACGGGCAGGCCGCTGCCGGGGTGGGTGCCGCCGCCGACCAAATAGACACTGCCCAGATCCTCGAACCGGTTATGCGGGCGCCGGTGCAGCATCTGGTCGATCGAGTGCCGCAGGCTGAACGTCGCGCCGCGATACAGCGCGTGCTGGGTTTCCCAGTCCTGCGGTGTCACGATCTTCTCCAGGCGGATGTTCGGTTCAACGTCAGTGATCCCGACCCGGGCAAGCTGCCGCAGAACCCGGGAGCGGTAGGCGGAGAGATCATCCCATGCGATGTGCGGGCTGCGGTGCGGCACCGGAACCAGCACGTAGAGCGCACTGCTGCCCGCGGGCGCCAGCGACGGGTCCGTAACGCAGGCGTTCTGCACATAGAAGGAAGGATTTTCGGTCAGCACCCGGCCTGCCTCGATCTCGGCAATGTTCCGCGCGTAATCGTTTGCCAGATAGATAGTATGATGTGGCACCTCGGGATAGCGGCGGGTCACGCCCAGATACATCATGAATGTGGAACAGGAATATTTTGCCTGGCTGATGCGGCGATTGGTCCACCGCCGGCGCGCCGCTTCCGGCACCAGTGTTGACATGGCTTGCGCAAAATCGGCGTTCAGCACAACGGCGTCGGACGGATATGTGCCGCGTTGCGTGCGGACGCCAACGGCCTTGCCGCCCCGCACCAGGATTTCCTCCACCGGCTCATTCAGGCGGATGCTGACGCCCATGCGGTCGGCAACCCGCGCCATCGCTGTCATGATGGCGCCGCAGCCGCCGCGCGGGTGGAACACGCCGTATTCGTATTCCAGAAACCCCAGGATGGTGAACAGGCTCGGGCAGCGGAACGGCGACATGCCAAGATACTTGGACTGGAAAGAAAAGGCGATGCGGATGCGTGGATCGGCAAAGTAACGGCGCAGCTCCTGATCCACCGAACGCCAGGGTCGCAGCAGCGGTACAGCCCGCCGGATCTCTGGCGCGAGAAAATCCGCCGCCGAATTGAAGGGCCGCCGGAATGCCGGACGGAAGGCAATGAACTTGCGCCGGTTATCGTCGATATACGCGCGGAAATTCCGGGCGTCGCGCGGGGCAATGGCGGCAATCTGCGCCTCCATCTCCGCAATGTCCGGGGTGGCGTCCAGTCGGCTGCCGTCCTCAAATTCCAGACGATACTGCGGATCAAGCCGGATCAGGTCCACCTCCCGGTCGAGATCATGGCCACAGACATGGAAGATCTCGCGCAGCACCTCCGGATAAAGAAAAAACGTCGGACCCGTATCGAACGTGAAGCCGTTCTCATGGATCGAAGCCGTTCGGCCACCGACATGATCCTGCCGCTCCAGCACGGTGACATCCACGTCGAAGCGGGCCAGCAGCATCGCCGCCGCAAGCCCGCCCGGTCCGGCGCCGATGATCACAATCTTGCGGCGGCCGCTCATGGGTACACCATGTTCACCGTCACCGTGCCGCCTTGTGGCGTCAGGGTGAAAGCGGCGTCCTCGAAGCGAGGCGGCCCACGGCGCGGCGGCGGGTTCATCGAGACACCGACACCCTCCCGCGGAATGCCGATGAGGTTGGTGTCCAGCTTGCCGTTGTCGTTCTCGTCGTGCATGACCGAGATCGCGCAGGGGCCGGCCGGCACGTCGTCAAAAGTGGTGCGGATGGTGCCGGCAACCGGCTTCAGCCGGCGCGACCGTGCCGCCGGTTGGTCGCTGCAGGCAGGAAACGCTCCCGGCGCCGTGAAAACGCAGATGTAAAGCGTGCCCTGATCGCTACGGATGCCGGCGATCGACACCTGCAGGACGGCAGCCTGCGCACTCGCGACGGTCATCAGGAACAGGAGGGGCGGCAAACATTTCTGCAACATGCGTGCTAACCGCTTCCTCCAGCCGGGTTTCGTCTCTCGGTCCGACTTGGGGGTATGCGGCAAAGCCGCAAGAACCGCCCGGCGAGCGGCTTGCACCTGTATGCCGGTAAATGGCCGTATTGACCTGTTACTTGACGCTATTGTGAAACTGATTAACGGCGTCGGTCACCGCCTGCGGCGCGACGTGGTGCAGCAGGTGTCCCGCCGCCTGGATCTTCCGGAAGCGCGACCGCGGCACCCGCTTCGCCAGCCATCTGGCATGGCGTTCGGGATCCGCCACCTGGTCGGCGGCTCCGGCGAGCACGGCCACTGGCACGCGCAGGTGTCGCAGGCTCGTCCGCTCCGCGATCATGCCCCGGTTGAAGCCATAAAGCTCCGCCGCCATCGTCCGCAGCGCCTGCGCTGTTACGAGCTCGCGAAACGGCAGGTGTCGCAGATAGTCGGGCAGCGGGAACGGCGCGACCGCCCTACGCAGCCGTCCCGGGCCGACCAGATCCGCCAGCCAGGGATACAGCAACCCACTGATGATCGGTCCCACCACGGGCAACGTCGCCACCCGAAGGCTCGGCACGAATCCTGGCCGGGTCGGGCGACAGAACGGCGTGATCAGCACCAGACCCGCGACCTCGTCGGGATGCCGCACGGCATAGGCCAGCGCAATCGCACTCGCGATCGACTGTGCAACGATTACCGGGCGCACGATGTTCTCTTGCCGCAGCAGCTCGTGCAGCCAGGCGGCTTGTGCCTGCGGCGACAAGGGATCCTCGTCGAGTGGCTCCGAACCGCCATAGCCGGGACGGTCGGGGGCGATCAGGCGATAGCACTCCGACAGCGGCAGCAGCGGCGCCGCGAGTTCGCGCGCCAGGCTGCCAAGTCCGTGCAGCGCCACGACCGGCGGGCCCGTACCAATGTCGACCAGCCGGCAGCGCTGGCCGTTCACCGTGACATCACGCTGACCGGCCGGTGAGGCTATGACACGGCGCCGGCGCTCCGCCCAAGCGGCCTCCGTGATCCGGACATAACGCTGGAGGCTTGCCGGCGGCGATCCGCGCTTGCGCGCATGGGGTTGCGTTGGCTGAATCGTGCGATTTCGCAGCGGATGGCGGGATGGCATGGCTACTTCAGATGGCTGTGCCTTCAGAACGAGCCTGACCGTATCAGGTTCCGTCGGCCGGCTGGTGTCCAGCATATGCCTGTGAGTCCGGAACGTTCCGAAGTGCGGCTACAATAGGGAGCAAGTGCCGCTTATCCGAAAACCGGAGGCTGCGCACTGGCCTGGAGCCTGCGCCGTCGCGCGGATGACAGGCGGACAAATCGACATCCGTAACAGAATCGCGGTGGCGCGGGTGTGATCGCGGCTCTATCAGTCAAGGCCGGGCGCGTGCATCCGCGCCCCTGTTGGATCGTGGGCTGGCAGGTACTTCGGGTGACCCTTTTTCGCAGCGAATGGTTTCTGGCCGTCAGCCTTGCAACGAGTCTGGCATTTCTGCTCCAGGGCGATGCGCTGCTGGGTGGCCTCGCCGCGCCGGCCTGGCTGGCGGTGATCTTCCTGTGGCTGTTCGGCACAATCTGGGGCTCCGCGCTGTCGGTCGTGCGTCATGCAGAGCACGTCGCCACGCGTCTGGGCGAGCCCTACGGCACGCTGGTGCTGACGCTGGCAGTGACCTTCGTGGAGGTCACGACCATCTCCGCCATTATGATGCATGGCGAGAACAATCCGACGCTGACACGCGACACGCTGCTGGCCGTCGTGATGATCATCCTGAACGGCATGGTCGGGCTGTCACTGCTGCTCGGCGGCTGGAAGCATCGCGAGCAGAGCTACAATCTTCAAGGTGCGAACGCGTATCTCGGCGTGATCATCCCGTTGGTGGTGCTGAGTGTGATCCTGCCGGACTACACCAGATCGACACCCGGTCCGACCCTGTCCGCCGCGCAGGGTCTGCTTCTTGTCGTGGTGGGAGTCGGGCTCTACGCCACGTTCCTCGCCATGCAGACGGGCCGTCACCGGGCGTATTTTAGCCTCGCCGCTGAAGAACCCGGTCACGGCGGCGCAGCCACCGGGGGCTGGCCCCTGATGGCACACACGCTGCTGCTGGTCCTGTACATCGGGCCGGTGGTATTCCTGGCGGAGCAGTTTGCCCATCCGGTGGACTATCTGATCGAGACGCTGCACGCACCGGCCCCGCTGGGCGGCGTCATGATCGCCGTGCTGGTGGCCTCGCCGGAGGCGATCAGCGCGATCCGCGCGGCGATGGCAAACCAACTGCAACGGGCGATCAACGTATTCCTCGGCTCCGCCCTGTCCACGATCGGGCTGACCGTCCCGGCCATGGTGCTGGTGAGTCACGCCATCGGCCGCGATATTGTCCTCGGCGTCGAGAACACGGATCTCGTCATGATCCTGCTGACCCTGTCAGTGAGCGTGGTAACCTTCGCCAGTGGCCGGACCAACGTCATCCAGGGCGCGGTTCATCTGGTGCTGTTCGTGGTTTACCTGGCGCTGATCGTGCAAGGCTGAAGCGGCCGGGCGGGCTGGCACGTGCGCCGCACTTCCCCACCCACGCCCCCTCCCGTAAACTCTTCCGAACCCAGGAAACGCCCAAGGACCGCCCCATGCGCATTGAGATCATTTGCACCGGCGACGAGGTGCTGACCGGCAAGATCGTCAACACCAATTTCTCCTACATGGCGCAGAAGCTGGAGGATGTCGGCCTCAGCGTGGTCTGGGAAACCACCGTCGGCGACGATCGCGACTCGCTGCTGACCGCATTCCAGCTTGCCGCCGCGCGTGCCGACGCGGTCATCGTCAATGGCGGCCTTGGGCCGACCGTGGACGATCTGTCGCAGGAAATCGCCGCCCAGGCCGCGGGCGTGGAACTGGTACTGCACGAAGGTTGGCTGAAGACGATGGAAGAGTTCTTCACCCGCCGCGCCCGCACCATGCCGCCAAACAACGTCAAGCAGGCGATGCTGCCCTCCACCGCCGAGATGATCGACAACCCGATCGGCACCGCCTGTGGCTTTGCCCTGGACATCGGCAAGGCCCGCTTCTTCTTCACCCCCGGCGTGCCGCGCGAACTCCGCCGCATGCTGGAGGAGCAGATCATCCCCCGTCTGCTGGCCCGGACCGGCGCGCCGGCGTCGATCCTGCTGAAGCGTTTCCACGGCTATGGCCTGGGCGAGTCCCACATCGACGAACTGCTGAAGGGCGTGGAAGCGCTGGACCCCACGGGGGGCGTGAAACTTGGCTTCCGCGCGCACTACCCGCAAATTGAAACGAAGCTGACCGTCCGCGGCACCGACATGGACGACGTGAACCGCAAGCTCGGTCCCATCGCCGCCGAGGTGAAGCGCCGCCTGGGCAATTTCATCATTGCCGAGGACGACCAGACGCTGGAAGGCGTCGTGCTGTCGGAACTGACGCAGCGCAACGCCACGCTGACGGTGGTGGAAACCTTCACCGGCGGCCAGATCGCGGCCCGCATCGCCCATCTGCCCGGCGCGGAAAAAGTGTTCCGGCACGGCACCGTCGCGCGCCATCTGGACAGCCTGTTCAACGTGACCCTGCCAC
>JAFEFW010000633.1 GCA_018240405.1 Pseudomonadota bacterium | reverse complement strand
CATATTCCTTGCTGATCTCATCCAGCATGCTGGATCGCGTCAGCCGTGTGGTGAACGCCGCCTGGCGGAAACCCACGGCCGCCGCCGGCAGGATCAGGTACCAGATGCTGGCGCCAAAATTCTCGGTTGGCGCGACGTAGCCCGATGACGGCAGGATCGGGAAGTATAACGAAAACACCAGCACGCACAGGATCGCGAACCAGAACTCAGGTATTGAGATCCCCAGCAACGATGTCACCTGCGCGGTGTAGTCGAACGCTGTGTTCCGCCGGACGGCCGCGATGGTGCCAAGCGGAATGGCGATCACCAGCGACAGGCCAATGCCCACCAGCGCGAGATAGACGGTGGCGGGAATGCGCTCCAGCAGCTCGACTGACACGGGTCGCCGCGTCACCAGCGACTTGCCGAAATCGCCGACAGCGATGTGGCTCAGCCACTGCCAGTATTGCACGTAGATCGGCTGGTCGAGGCCGTACTCCTTCGACAGCGCAGCGCGCACCTGCGGGTCCTCGACCGCATCCTGGCCAGCCAGCGCATCAATGATATCGCCCGGCAGCGCCTGCACGAAGCCGAACACCACCACCGTCAATATCAGCACGACGGGGATGAGTTGGATCAGGCGGTTAATCGCGTAGATCAGCATGGCATATCACGCCTTCCGGACGGACCGGCTGAGGTTCCCGCGGCGCTGCCTCCGGACCGGGGGCAGCGCCAACTGCTTCCACGGTCTCAGGCCGCAGTTGGATCGAACCAGGCGGTCTTGATGCCACCTCCGGCCCACATGAATGGGCCGGCAATCGCCGGTGCATAGCCCTTCAACCGCTTCACGCCGGCGGACGTCAGCACGATCGTGTGGGTGTAGATCAGCGCCGCCTCATCATTCACGATGGTATCGACCTCGGTATAAAGCTCGATACGCTTCTTGCGGTCGACGGTCAGGCGCGCTTCCTCGATCAGCTTGTCGACCTTCTCATTCTTGAAGCCGACACGCAGCTTTCCTTCGGCGCCATCCGAGTGCAGCCAGCGTGAGTAGAATCCATCCGGATCAGGCCGGTAGCTGCTCGCCGTCGAATCGATCCCCCAGTCGTTCTTGCGGTATTTTTCGCGCAGCACCGGGTCGTCGAACACTTCGTTGGTTGCCTTGAACCCGGCCTCCAGCAACATGGAGTGAACCAGTTCAGCCGAATTGCGCATGTACTGGAACGCATCGCGCGCCACCACGGCGATCGGCATGTTCTGCATGTTCAGCTTGCGCAGGATGAAGCGCGACTTCTCCGGATCGAACGGCACCGGGTTCTTCACGCCGCTCATGTACCAGGGACTGGCAGAACAGTACAGCGAGATCTGCGTTTCACCCAGGCCACTGAACACGGCTTCGTGGATCGCATCGCGGTCGATGGCATGCGCCACCGCCTGCCGCAGCAGCTTGCCATTCGGCGCATTCATCGCGAACGGGCCGGCCTTGGCATTGATGTTGAGGTGTCCCGTGCCGACCTGCGGCACATTCCACGTGTCGAACTTCTTGGCGTAGTCGCGTTTGAAGTCAGCCACATCGCTAAACGCCATGTTGTCGATCAGGTCGATCTCGCCGCTGCGCAGCGCCGTGAGGCGGACCTTGTCCTCGCGCTTGGGATAGCCCTCGATCCCTTCCAGATACGGCAGCGGTTTCCCATCGGCGCCGGTCTCATAGTAGTTCGGGAACCGCACCATCTCGCTCTTGGCGTAGCGCTTCCACGACACGAACTTGAACGGGCCGCAGCCGATCGGGTGCGTATCCGCCTTGTCGACGCTGCCGGGCGAGATCAGATTGCACGGGTAGTATAACAAATTCGACGCAAAGACAGCGCTCGGCTCCTTCAGGTAGACGTGCAGGATGTTCTTGCCGTCGACCTCAAATTTCTCGACATCCTCCAGGCTCGCCCGGGTGAACGCGTGGGCAATTTTCGGGTCAAGGATCCGCTCGTAGTTCCACTTCACCGCAGCCGCATCGACGTTGCTGCCATCATGAAACTCGACGCCGGGACGCAGCCGGAACGTGTACTTCTTCAAATCCTTGGAGATTTCCCATTCCTGGGCAACGCCGCCGACGATGTCCATTTTCTCCGTCAGATCGAGCAGACCCTGCGTCGTCGCCGCCATCGGATCCGAGACGTTATAGACAAGGTTGCGGTGCCCATCGAGCCCGGAACCATCAACGCGTGTGCCAAACCGCAGCGTGCCGCCGCGCTTGGGCGCGGTTTGCGCATGGGCGGGCACGCTTGCCGCCGCCACGCCCGCAGCCGCGCCGGCAAGCAACGCCCGTCGGCTCAGGCCATTGGCCTGTTGGATGTCGGTTTCCGACATGTTTATACCTCCCTGGTCGTCTGTTTATTGGTGCCGTCTGGTCGCCGCACCTTGTCTTAAGTACAGAATCCGGAGCATGGCGCAGCCAAGTCGCGGCGCCATTCGGACCCGGAAGGTCCACGGATGCAGAGACCTGAAACGTTAGGTGCGAACGGTCCAACATGACAACTGAAATCTGGATGTTCTCGATGTTGTTCATCGGGGCCGCTCATCCCCCGCTCGTTGGTCATGAGCTCACGTCCCCGGCAGTTATGCTGAAAGTGCACCACTCTTCGTCGGGCGTGTGAATATTGCATATGTCTTGACTTTTGACTTTTTACTGCAGTGTCGAGAATCATGCTGCCGCGTCTCCGCCGCCGACACGCGGGACCCACCTGATCACGCTGTGCAGACACCGGGCGCGAACCCGCCTACCATGTGCTGCGCGACGGCGTGTCCACTGACTGTGCCCCGCCAAGCCGCAGGACAAGCACGCGGAGCGCCACAACGGCGGAGAGCAACCGGAACCGCCAGCCGACTCGGAGGAACAAAACACGATGCAGCTCTCGCCAGAGCAACTCACGCTGCAGGCCCGCGCGGCAGAGCTGTCCAACGGGCTGATTTCAGCGCGCGCCGCCGAAGTGGACCGCAGTCGCGAATACCCTTGGGACAATGTGGAACTGCTGAAGCAGGCCGGGTTCCTCGGCATGACCATCCCGCAGGAACTCGGCGGCCAGGGTCGCAGCTTTCTCGACACCGTGCTCGTCATCGAGCAGATGGCCCGCTCCTGCACCGTCACCGCTCGCATCGTCGTCGAGGCCAACATGGGCGCGATCTCCGCCGTGATGGCCTACGGCACCGACGCGCAGCGCAAACTGGCAGCCGACCTCGTGCTGAATGGCGACAAGCCGGCCATCTGCATCACCGAACCGGATGCCGGCAGCGACGCCTCCGGCATGACAACGCGCGCGGACAAGCGCGGGAACCGCTACGTGCTCAACGGCCGCAAGCACTGGATCACCGGCGCCGGTGTCTCGCGCCTGCACCTGATCTTCGCCCGCGTTTATGACGAAGCCGGCGAGGATCTGGGCGTCGGCGGCTTCCTCGCCATCCGCGGCGCCGAGGGGTTGGCGGTAACCAAGCGCGAAACCACCATGGGCCTGTGCGGCATGCCCGAGGGCGAGTTGACCTTCACCGACCTGGAGATCACGCCGGACATGGTGCTGCT
The DNA here is from genome assembly GCA_018240405.1 of Pseudomonadota bacterium. Lineage (GTDB taxonomy): Bacteria > Pseudomonadota > Alphaproteobacteria > Acetobacterales > Acetobacteraceae > Rhodopila. The sequence goes on along the minus strand of JAFEFW010000633.1, from coordinate 43,921 downwards.
GCCGCCATCCGGCTTCAAACGCGGGTTTGCCGACCTGATGAATGCCTATAACAGCCAGCGTGTCGGCGCCGGCACGGTGGCGATGGGCATCGCCGCCGGTGCGCTGCAGCACGCCACTGTCTGGGCAAAGATGCGCGAGCAGTTCGGCCGCCCGATTGCCGAGTTCCAGGGGCTGCAATGGATGCTCGCCGACATGCAGACACAACTGACGGCGTCGCGCCTGATGCTGTACACCGCCGCCGCGTCGACCGGCCCCAACGGCAGCGCCTTCCCCGATCCGGATCTGGCGGCACAGGCCAAGATCTTCGCCTCGGAGGCGGCGATCAAGATCGTCAACGACGCCCTGCAGGTGTTCGGCGCCCGCGGCTACTCGCGGGACTTCCCGCTGGAGCGCATGGCGCGCGATGTGCGGATGTTCACCATCGGCGGCGGCACCGCCCAGGTGCTGCGGACGCTGGTCGCCAGCAAGCTGCTGGGGATGAAGCTGCCGCAGACGCGCGACGGTTACGTCAACGCGCCGCTGACTATCCGGTGATACGCCCTTCTTTATCGTCCTCGGTGGCGCGTTCCGGCGCGCCTTAACCGGCCTGCGCCGGCCATGACGGATGAATCGGAACTCCCATGCCCTACACCAACATCACAGTCCAAATCGACGGCCCTGTTGCCTCGCTCATCTTCAATCGCCCGAACGTCCTGAATGCCTTCAATAACGAAACGATGAACGAATGCCGCGCCGCACTCCGGTCCTTCGCCGATGACGACGCCATCCGCGCCGTCCTCGTCCGCGGCGAGGGCCGCGCGTTCTCCGCCGGCTTCGATATGAAAGCCGCCGCCGAACGCGACATGTCGACGGTGGACCACGTTCGCCGCCAGATGGAGTTTCAGTTCGACTTCATCATGGCGTTCTGGGACTGCCCGAAGCCGACCATCGCCCTGGTGCACGGCTTCTGCATGGCGGGCGCGTTCGAGGTGGCACTCGCCTGCGACATCACCATCGCCGCCGAAGGCACCCGCTTCGGCGAGCCCGAGGTGCGCTTCGGCACCGGCATCGTCGCCATGTTACTGCCCTGGGCGGTGCTGCCGAAGCACGCCAAGGAGATGCTGCTGACCGGCAACGACAAGATGGACGCCGCCCGGGCGCACGCCATCGGCATCGTCAACCACGTCATGCCGCCCGACGAGCTGATCCCATTCGGCCGCCGCATGGCGCTGGACATCGCCGCGGCGGCGGGACCGTCCGTCTTCTTCACCAAGCGCGCGATGAACCGGACCTATGAGATCATGGGAATGCGCGACGCCCTGCGCGCCTCACTCGACATCGACGTGATCCTGAACGCGACACCGAGCGCGGAAAAGACCGAGTTCGGGCGCATCCGTAAGGAACAAGGGTTGAAGGCGGCACTTGCCTGGCGGGACTCGCGCTTCTCCGACAATAAAGGCGGCTGAGGCGGACGCCACGACGCGCCGCGCTGCGATCGCACGGCCAGGACGCAGCGCGCTAACCGGTTGTTAACGCGGGCCGGCCCAGACTGACCGGCGTGCATACGACCGGCTCCACGACGCGCGACCTCTACCATCCGGCGACGTTCCAGGAACGCGGCATTGCCGTTGCCTTCACGACCCCCATGCTCGCCGGCGCGCGCGTCCGGGACAACGGCCGCCGCGGCAAGGAACTGGTCATGCACAACCCGTCCGGCGGCCGCGGGGTCTACGTCATTCCTCTTCGCGGCGTAGGCGACCACTTCCGGCCCACGGTACATGACACGCTCCTGCTGCGCCGGCTCGAGACCCTGGTCACACTCTCACCCGCGACCGTCCGCCAGGCAGTGTGGTCCATCGCGCTGGACGGCTTCGCCGGTCCCGCCGCCAGGGCCGCCGCCGAGGCAGTGGCGGAGGCTGACCATTCGCAGGCCATGATGACCGAGTTCCACCTGCTGGCCGCTCTGGTCGAGCAGGTGGAACCCTCTGGCGAGCCCATGACCGATGCCGGGGTGCAGGTCGTGGACCTGCGCCGGCGCGGCCGCGGCGCGCTGACCCGGTTCAGCCGCTCCTTCGGCCGCAGCGGCTACGACCTGGGCAAGGCGCTGTCGGACCTTGCGGTGCTGCTGGCGCCGGTGGGCGCCGGCCCGACCGCGTCCCGTGCCCGCCTTGCCCTGCTGCTCGAGCGTGTCCGGCAGACCCGCGACGACATACTCGACACCTTCACGCGCATCGACAGCAACGCCGGCGGTACGCTTGGCAAAGCCATTGTCGCATCAGCCGACACCATGCTGTCCTGTGCGTCCACCACGCTGGCGACCGCGCGGGCCCTCGCCGCCGACCCGATCACGCTGCTGGTCCGCTGGTTCGCCAACCGGCCCGAGGTGCTGGCAACGGTGGGGCGGCCGGAATGGTTCCTCGACGGATGGGAGCAGATCAGTCTGCTGTGGCGGGCCGGCGCCGATCGTCACGCCCGCCTGGCCGCACTATTTGAGATGGCCCAGATCATTCCGCTCCTGCCGCGCGAGGCGATGCAGTGGAGCCCGATGCCGCTGGCCCCCGCATCGCTGACACCGAACATCCATGTCGCCTCGCACAAGGATGACTGGCGCACCGGCAGCAGCGCCCTGCTGCTGATCGACCGCAATGAGCGCATGCGCGCCATGAGCCTGTAGCCGCCATGGCCGCCCCGGCCCCACCTGGATCCGAGGACGTACTGCGCACGCTGCGGCGGCAGATCATCGAGGCTGACGATGAGCAGGTTCGCCGCGTGGTGGCAACGGTGGACGCCCTGGCTTCGCGCGGCTCCATCGATCGCCTGCTCGGCCCGCTGCGTCCCCGTCTGGAGGATTTGCGGCCGCCGCGGCGCCTGCACTTCGCGCGCCTGCTGTTCCTGCCGCTCGACCCGTTGATCGTTGCACCGTCGCGCTGGCGGCGGGATGATCCGACGCTGCCACGCGCCCTGATCCCACCCGTCACGCGCCTGGTCGAGGCCGGCCTGCCCGACGGCGGCGCGGCGGTTCGGCAGACGATCCGGGGGCACACGACGGCAGATACCGAAGCCATATCCTCGGCCGGCGCTGGCCTCTGGCAGGCGGCCTCTGACACTCTGGCCAAGGCGACGCTGCCGCCGCGCTGGGCCGACACCGGCCTGGCCGCTCGCCATTTCGCTCCGCTGATGCACCAGATCGCCACGTTGCTGGCGCAGGCGCCGGCAATTGACAGGATGGTGTTCGAAACCGCGAACGGCCTGCTGCCGCCGGACCGGTTTGCCATCGAGGCGATGGCGCGTACCGTCACCATGACCTGCCCCGACGCGCTGCCGATGCTGACGATCATGCTGCTCCGCCGCCTGCCGCAGAGCGCCGGCTTGTTGTACAAACTGGCATCCAACCGCTCGATGATCGGGTTGAAAGCCGCGGCCGAGGGCGCGGCCGACCTGCTTCTGCACCGGCTGGAGGCCAGCCGGAGCGTGGTGGCGCACCAGGACCTGCCGGTCTTCAGCGCGGCGGTGCGGCAGATGGCGGCATTCCTCGCGGAAATCGACCACGCGGCAACCTCACGCAGCCGCCGCGAGCAGGTCCGGGAGTTGCGCCAGCGACTGGATCAAGACTGTCAGACGGTATTCACAAGCGGCCTGACCCGCGACTTCCTGCCGCCCTTGCAGGCGCCGGCAGCACCGGTGGAGCGACTGGAGGAAGTGGCCCGCAGCCTGCGCGTGCTGGAGGCGGAAGCCAGGACGCTGGGTAATGCCGCTGTTTATCAGGACCAACTCACCGAAGCCGTGGCAGCCCTGGAAACACCTCCGCCACACGGTGGTCTTGCCTTGCACGATCGCGTCCGCCTGCTGGAACTCCTGGCCGGCCCGGAACGGGCGCTGGCACTGCTGGAACGCGAGGGCGACCCGCTCACCCCTGAACTGTGACGATAAAGCGGATCGTGCCCGCCAGGGACTCCCCCGGCGCCAGGACGTGCATCGCCTGCCCCGGCGGTAGATCGGGACGGTTCAGCGCGTCCGGCACATGGCTGACCGGTTCGGCGCAGAAGAAATCGCCCCAGTCCGGGGTGAATACCTGCAGATTGGTGAATGTCTCGCTGGCCTCGATTCGCATGCTGGCGGCGCCGGCGCGCACATCGGCGGACCGATCCCAGCCGGTAAAGCAATTGTCCAGCCGCATCGGCGCGGCTTCGAGCGGCGTGGCGAAGCGCCATTCCGGCGGCACCGGTGTGTGCCGAAGCGGCAGGACGTCCGGCGTGTTGATCCAGACCCCATCGGCGTTGAAGCGGAGCGCGGCGTTGTTGTCCTTCGGAATGTAAGGATGCAGCCCGATGCCGGCCGGCGCGGCGTCAGGTGCCCGGTTGGTGAGCGAGAGAGTCGCCACAACCGCGTCTGCCGTTACGACGTAGCCGATCGCGGCGTCGAAGGCGAACGGCCAGGAGTCGTCCGCAGCATGCGCCAGCGTCAGCGTCGCGCGGTCGGCGGCGACCGACTCCACCGTCCAGGGGCGCTGCCAGCCAATGCCGTGGATCGTGTGGGGCCGGTCGCCGAAATTCGGCGCCAGCCGATACTGACGGCCCCGCCAGGTGAAGCGTCCCTGCGCGATGCGATTGCAGTACGGCACCAGCGGGAACCAGCCCATCACATGCGGGTCGCCGGCGACCACCGCGCCCGGCACCGCGCGGCGCAGCATGGCCGTGCCGCCGGCCATCCAGCCGACCACCCCTGCCCCGGTCTCGGGCGCCACGACAATGGCGTTCGCTCCGGCGCGCAGCGTCAGCATGGTTTTGACTCCTGTTTCCCCGGAGACTAAGGCCCATCGCGGGACGACGGAAGATGGTCGGCGACCGAAACGGGCCGCGCCGCAGGAGGATCGGGGTTGGAGCAAGTTGATTGCGTAGTCGTCGGCGCCGGCGTCGTCGGCCTGGCGGTGGCCCGGGCCCTGGCGCAAGCCGGGCGGGACGTCATCATCCTGGAGGCAGCGGAAGGCATCGGAACCGAAACCTCGTCACGCAACAGCGAGGTCATCCACGCCGGTATCTACTACCCCGCCAACAGCCTGATGGCCCGGTTCTGCGTCGCCGGCCGGCGCGCGCTGTACCGCTATTGCGATGAGAAGGGCGTGCCGTACCGCAATTGCGGCAAGCTGATCGTGGCCACCAATGCGCAGGAAGACGCGATGCTGGCGGGCATCAAGCAGCGCGCCGAAGCCAATGGCGTCGAGGGCATGCGCGTGCTGACGGCGGCCGAGGCGATCGAGATGGAGCCGAACCTGCACTGCACCAGCGCGCTGCTGTCGCCGACCACCGGGATCATCGACAGCCACAGCTACATGGTGGCACTGCAGGGCGATGCGGAGCATGCCGGCGCGGTACTGGCGATCTTCAGCCCGATGATGGGCGGGCGGGTCGCGGATCGCGAGATCGAGATCTATGTCGGCGGCAGCGATCCGATGAACCTGCGCGCGCGGCTGGTGGTGAACGCCGCCGGGCTGCACGCGCCGGGCCTGGCGGAGCACATCCAGGGCATGCCGAAGGAGCGGATTCCGACGGCGTACTATGCCAAGGGCAACTATTTCACCCTGTCCGGCCGGTCGCCGTTCTCGCGGCTGATCTATCCGGTCCCGGTGCCCGGCGGCCTGGGCGTCCACCTGACCATCGACCTCGGCGGCCAGGCCCGGTTCGGGCCGGATGTGGAATGGATCGACGCCATCGACTACACGGTCGATCCGCACCGTTCCGACAGCTTCTATGACGCCGTGCGGAAATACTGGCCGGCGCTGAAGGACGGCGCGCTGCAGCCAGGCTACGCCGGTATCCGGCCGAAGATCGTGCCGAAGGGCGCGCCGGGCCAGGATTTTGTCGTGCAAGGGCCACAGACGCACGGCGTGCCCGGGCTCATCAATCTGTTCGGGATCGAGAGCCCGGGCCTGACCGCGTCATTGGCAATTGCTGACCATGTGGTTGAAGTATCGCAGACGGGGTAACCGTGGCGTTCCTGGCACGTCGCCGCTGACGTTACGCCGCGGCAGCGCGCCCCTTCCGTCAGTTCCCATGCACAAACAAATAGTTCGTGCCGTCGCCCGCGACCGAGATCCCAAACGACAGCCGGGTGCCGATGTCGGCGGTGGAATAGCCCTGCAGGACGATGGCGGCTGCGTTGCCGCCGGTGGCGGGAGGGATGGCGTCGAGTTCCAGCCCGAAAGCGGTATCAAGAAACTTGAACGTGTAGGCCGCGTTCACGCCCAGCATCGCGGCATCGTCGCCGCTGTGGAAGTTGATGATCGCCGAAGCCGCTGCGGCGCCGGTTGCGCTCGATACAAATGTGTCGACGCTTGGCTGCACGGTCGGTGTTCCGTTGACGCTGGTCACGGTGGCGACGCCGCCAATGAACAGATTGCCTCCTGACCCTCCGCTCAGGATGTTCCGCCCACCAACAACGGAAAGCGTGTCGTTGCCGGTGTCGGATTTCAGGAACTGATTGGGCGTCAACGCGGCAATCCCCAGAACGTCCGGCGTCAGGTCGATGAACTGGCCGGTGATGCCCGGAACGCTCGCGGCGCCCTTGAACGCGTCGCCCGGTACCGAACCACCGACGCTCACCGTCTCGTCGAAAAACCTGAAATTGTTTGGCGGGGGCAGCGCCGTGTTACCCGGGGTGTTGGCCGCCGCGTCAGCGATCAGGACCGCGTTGATTGTCTGTACGGCCGATGTAAATACCGTAACATCGGCCGTCGTTCCTGCCGGCAGGATGCCGACGACCGGCTGCGGAAGTCCCGTCGCCAATGCCTGCAGGTTGGATGTTTCGACATTGATGGTAGTCATCCGCCGCCTCTCATTATTGCAGTGCGGCGCAATATAGATGCAGACTTTACCACAACGGCATCCACATTTCTGTCATTATTTGGAATCTTTTGCTATAATCGAACTTGACCAGCCGCGTCCGCTGCACGTCGGCGCCGGCCACTTCCAGTGCCACGTTCACCTCCACCGGCTTCTGCGCAACTCGATACCCGACATGTACCACGACCTCCGTCCCACGTGCTGCAGGTCGCCCGCATCGGCGCCGCCGATAGAAATGATATCATATCGATTCTGCGGCGATCGACCTGGGCCGGCGGCATGGTTCAGGTCCGATCGCGAAGCGAGCGCCGCAGTTGACGATTCCGTCGATCAAGACCGCTTCGACAGCGCCTGTGATGCCTCACGTTAGCACTGCCCGGATGATAAGGATCGGGCGCGCAGCCGGGCCATGCAGGCCCGGCCGAATAGCGCCATGCCGCTGATCGACCCGTTCGGGGTCGGGAGCCACGGGCTGAAGGCACCATCGGCGATCAATAAGTACGGGATAAGGGTGTCGACAACCGGACAGACGGGGCGGCATGGACCGGAGTAAACACTTCGTAAATCTTTTGGCGGTAATGCTCGCGGCAAGGCCTTTAGGAGACCACCGGTTGACCGCGCTACTGACTCGAATCCGCTACCCCCGCCTTGTCATCCGCCTGCAGGCGATCGTCGCAACCGCGCTGCTGTGCCTGCTTGTGCTCTGCGGGCTCGCAGTCGAACAGAATTACCAGATGCTATGGGATGCGCGCGTGGACAAGTTACGCGCGCTCACAGAGCAGGCCGTATCGGTTGCTTCGGATTTCCAGCGCCAGGTGCAGGCAGGCATACTGACGCAGGAACAGGCCCTTGAGCGCTTCCGCGAAACCATTCGCCCCATCCGGTTCGATAACGGAACGGGATACTTTTTCGGCGTAGCTTACGACGGCACGACGCTTATTCTAGGGCCGGCCAGAAAACTGGAAAACATCAGCGGCCTGGGCAACAAGGATTCAGACGGCAAGTTCTACGCCCAGGAAATGATCGAGATCGCCCGCCGCGGCGGCGGAGAACTCGCCTATCGTTATCCCAAACCCGGAGCCACGGAGCCATCGCCCAAGCTGACTTACGTGCTACCGGTTCCTGGCTGGAACATGCTGATCGCCACGGGCCTGTATGTCGATGATCTGCGGGCAACGGCGCTTCACGGGATCGTTACCTTTACCGAGCTGACCGCTATGTTGATCTTGGTGTGCTCCGGCGTCGCATGGATCGTCTCCCGCAGCATCACCCGCCCGATGGCGCGCCTGCGGCACAGCATGGCGGCCCTGGCGCGTGGAGACTTCGCGGTCCCAATTGAGGGCACCGCGCGGAGCGATGAGATCGGCGACATGGCGGGCGCGCTAGTTGTCTTCAAAGACAGCATGCTGGAAGCGGAGCGGCTGCGCACCGCGCAGGAGGAAACCAAGCGCCAGGCGGCGGCAGAGCAACGCCGGGTACTGACCAGCCTGGCCGATAGCTTCGAGAGCAAGGTCGGCACCTTGGTCACAAAATTCGCCGAGGAGTCGACGGAGCTTAAAGACACCGCGGCAACGCTGACGACCGCCGCCGGCATCAGCCAGGACAAGGCTTCGGCCGTGGCCACGGCCGCCTCCGAGGCTGGCGCTACGCTGCACGCCGTCGCCGCCGCAACCGAGGAACTGACCGCCTCGATCGCGGAAATCACCCGCCAGGTCGCGCAATCCTCCCAGGTCGCCGGCCGTGCCGTTGAGGACGCCAAGCGCACAGATGCCATCGTGCGGGCATTGGCCGAGGGCGCCGATAGGATCGGCACCGTGGTCGGGCTGATCTCCAGCATTGCCAACCAGACCAACCTGCTGGCGTTGAACGCCACGATCGAGGCCGCGCGCGCCGGCGATGCCGGCAAGGGCTTTGCCGTGGTGGCGTCCGAGGTCAAGAGCCTGGCCAACCAGACCGCCAGGGCAACCGAGGAGATCGCGCAGCAGGTCAACCAGATTCAGGCAGCAACCAAGGAAGCGGTGACGGCAATCGACGGGATTTCCGTGACCATCCACGGGGTCAGCGAGATTGCCACTGCCATCGCCGCTTCGGTCGAGGAGCAGGGTGCGGCAACGGCGGAAATCGCTCGCAATGTCCGCCAGACTGACGATGCCACACGGTCGGTCACCGACAGCATCGGCGGCATTAGCGCCACCGCGCAGGAAACCGGCTCCACTGCGGAACGGCTGCTGGCCGCCGCCTCACATCTGTCTGGACAGTCGCGTACGCTGTCCGATGAGGTGAGCCGGTTCCTGGCGGGAATCCAGGCAGCCTGAGGACCGGATGTGCTACTTGCGTTCGGTTGGCATATGCTCGCGCGGCACCCGATTGATCCGCGCCTGCCAGCCCGACCCAGCGCGCTGGTAGGCCTCCAGAACCTCCGCATCGAGCCGGAGGTTCTGGCTGACTTCCTGTCAGACCTTACTGGCCGGCCGCGCCCACGTCGCACAAGTTCCTGCGTCGCCCGCTCGCCGATGAACCGCGGAAGGACCTCAACCGCTAGTCGACTGCGTGCAAAATCAGTCGCCTACAGTTCCGGATTGCCGCCATCCGGGCGAGACCCGGTACTGTCCTTAGCTCCCTTCATCACGCTTCATCGCTTTCGCATTGGCTTTGCGAAGGCTGATGACACGCAGATCTTCGCCGACGGCTGTCGCCACGGTGACAAGCCGCCGACAGCGGATCGGGAGCGCGGTCGCATTTGGCTGGTCGCTACCCCACCCAAACCGCCGGTACCTTCGCCGCCAGCCACTTCGCCAGCGCCGCGTTCACCTCAACCGGCTTCTCCTGCGCCATCCAATGGCCGGACTTCACCACGACCTCGGTCAGGTCGCTGCAGGCCGCGCGCATCGGTTCCGCCAGGCGCGAATCGATCGTTTCACAGGTGTAGTCAAAGGCGCCGTGCAGGAACAGCACCGGCAGCGACAGTCGTCCGCCGTCCTTTGCCTGCCGCGCATAGGCCATGTTCCAATCGGCATTCATGTACCAGGAATCCGGTCCGAAGAACCCGTTGCGCGTCAGCGCGGCAATATAGGCCGCCAGGTCTGCCTCGCTGACAACATCCGGGTCCGCCGGCACGTCCGGCGCCACGCCCGCACCGCCGAACCAGCCGCCGTCGCGCCGCACCAGTGCCGTGCGCGACGGTTGCCCTTTGGCCGAGGCGTTGCCCTTACGGAACAGCGCCTTTACCGTCGCTGGCACATTGGCCTCGAACCCGGCGCAGGCGGCGGGAAAATTCTCACGGTAGAACAACTGGTATTCCCACTGGCCTACGGGGAACTGATCCTCCGGGTAGATTCGCCGATCGACCAGCGGCGCGATCGTTTCGACCGCAAAGCCATCCGGGATATACGGCACGCACAGATTGGCGATGCCGTGGCAGTGCTCCGGATGATGGCTGCCGATCGACCACACCACAGGCGCGCCCCAGTCATGCCCGACCCACACGGCCTTGCTGTGCTTGGTCCCCTCCTCCAGCAATTCCAGCATGTCGCGCACGCTGTTCTCCAGCGCGTAGTCCTGGTGGGTCGCATAGACGCTGGAGCGGCCGTAGCCACGCATGTCGGGCGCCAGGCAGCGGAAGCCGAGCGCGGCGAAGACGGGAAGCTGGTGGCGCCAGGAGATGGAGAGTTCGGGCCAGCCATGCACGAAGATCAGCGGCGTCGCGTCCGGCCGACCGCAGGCCAGGTAGAACGTGGTGTGGCGGCTGGTCTTCACTACATGTTCGGTGATCGGGAAGTGCATGACTCAGGCCTCGCCGAATTGCTGCCGCAGCGTCGGCTTGTGCACCTTGCCTGTCGCGTTGCGTGGCAGGGCGTCGGTGAAGACGACGGAGTGAGGCAGCTTGTAACGAGCAAGGTTGCGGGCGCAATGCGCCACGACGTCGTCCTCGGTCAGCAGCTTGCCCGGCTTCACCACCACCACGGCGCGGCCGACCTCCCCCCATCGCGGATTGGCCACGCCGATGATCGCGGCTTCGGCGATGGCCTCGTGCTGATACAGCACGTTCTCGACTTCTGCCGGATAGACGTTTTCGCCACCGGAGATATACATGTCTTTCCAGCGATCGACGATGTAGTAGAATCCTTCCTCATCCATGGTCGCCGCGTCGCCGGTATGCAGCCAGCCGTCGGTGAAGGCCGCGGCAGTCGTTTCCGGCTGCTGCCAGTAGCCCTTGGTGATCGCCGGGCCCTTCACCCAGATCTCGCCGATGGTGCCGGGCGACACGTCCTTGCCGTCCTCGCTGACGAGGCGGATACCGGTGTGCAGCACTGGCTTGCCGGCGGAACCGACCTTGCGGATGGCGTCCTGCTTGTCCAGCATCAGCATCAGCGGGCTCGTTTCGGTCATGCCATAAACTTGCTGCAGCACAAGGCCCCGTGCCTCCCACGTTTGCAGAATGGCAACCGGCGTCGGGGCCCCGCCGACGCCGGCATAGGTCAGCCGGCCGACATTGGTCAGGGCGAAGTCCGGATGCGCCGCCATGAACTGGAAATTCGCCGGCACACACAGGATATGCGTGATCCCCTCGGCCGGGTCGCCAATCAGGCGCAGCGACTCGCCGGCGTCGAAGGACCGCTGCACAACGACACTGCCGCCGCACTGGAACGCCGGATAGGAGAAGACGTTCAGGCCACCGGTGTGGAACAGAGGCAACTGGCACAGAAACACCGTGTCCGGGCCAACGCCAGCGTATTGCATGCTGTGCACGGTGTTCCAGAAGTTCATTCCGTGCGAGATCATCACCCCTTTCGGCCGCCCGGTCGTGCCGGAGGTGTACAGGATCACCGCGATGTCGTCGTGCGTCGCCGCCACCGGTTCGCCAAGCCACGGCCCGTCGAAGGCAGCCGCTTCGAACGGCGCCCCCTCGCTCAGGCTGTGCGGAATACTGCATGCCTGCGCCAGCGCCTCGCCCCGTTCGGCGAAGTCGACATCGTAGACCAGAAGTTTCGGTGCGCAGTCGGCGAGGATGCCTTGCAGTTCCGCCTGCGCCAGCCGCCAGTTCAGCGGCACAAGGATCGCACCCAGGCGGGCGCAGGCGAATTGCACATCGAAGGTATCGGTCCCATTCGGCGCCAGCACCGCGATACGGTCGCCGCGCGCTACGCCGTACCGGGTGCGGAACGTGCCAGCCAGGCGGTCGATGCGTTCGTTAAAGACACGGTACGTGTGCTTTCGCCCAGTGTGCAGGTCATAGGTCGCAAGCCGGTCCGGATGCCGCGCCGCATGATGCGAAACGGCATCGTAGTACGGAATCGACATGGCAGTTCCCCCGGCGTCAGGCAGGGATACGGACAGGCAGGCTGCTGATCGACCGCAACAGATTAGAGTAGGTCCGCACCGGCGGTCCCATCACCTCGATCATCGGCCAGTCGCGCTTCAGGATTTCCTCCCACAGCACCATCAACTGCATCTCTGCCAGGCGGTTGCCGACGCAGCGATGGATGCCGAAGCCGAATGACAGATGCTGCCGCGGCCGCGCCCGGTCTATGATGAAGTCGTCCGGCCGCTCGATCGCCTCCTCATCCCGGTTGCCGGAGATGTACCACATCGCCACCTTGTCGCCCTTGCGGATCGTCTTGCCGCCGAACTCGACGTCGCGCATAGCCGTGCGGCGCATGTGGATCACCGGCGTCTGCCAGCGGATCACCTCCGGGATCATGCTCGGCACCAGGCCCGGATTTTCCTTCAGCTTGCGGTACTCGTCCGGGAACTGGTTCAGCGCCAGCAGGCTGCCGGACATCGAATTGCGCGTTGTGTCGTTGCCGCCGACGACCAGCAGCATGATGTTGCCCATGAACTCATGCGGCCGTGACGGCAGGTCACGCGTCGCCTCGCCGTGCGCGAGCATTGAAATCAAGTCGGGGCGCGGGTCCTGCTTCGCCCGCTCCTCCCACAGTGCCTTGAACTCCTCCATTGCGACGTCGAGAATGCGGTTCCGGGTCGCTTCTGAATCGACCTCGGTGCCGGCGCGGGTGTTGGCGGTGGCGACGTTGGACCAGTAGGTCAGCTTGCGCCGCTCCTCGAACGGGAAGTCGAACAGCGTCGCCAGCATCATCGTGGTCAGTTCGACGGAGACCAGATCGACCCAGTCGAACACCTCGCCGCGCGGCAGTGAGTCCAGGATGCGGATCGTGCGTTCCCGGATCGTCTCCTGCATCTTCGCCAGATTGCCCGGCGCCACGATCGGCGAGACGGTCTTCCGCTGCTCATCGTGCTTCGGCGGGTCCATGGAGATGAAGCTGGGCCGGCGCATGTCCACCGGCAGGTCGCGCAGCACAATGCCGCCCATATAGGCGTCGGAGGAGAACGCTTCATGGTTGCTGTCGACCGCCAGGATGTCCTTGTAGCGGGTGATCGACCAATAGGCGCCGTACATCCCGTTCTCGGTCTTGTGCACCGGGTCCTCGCGGCGCAGGCGTTCAAACCACGGCCGCCAGGTGTCGTCCTGGTAGAGGTACGGGTTGCTGACGTCGATCTGGTCCAGCGACAGCGTGTAGGGATCGACGTGCGCGAGGGCGCTGACCGGAGCGTTCATGGCTTACCTCCCTTGGACCGGCGACTATCGCCTGGCACGGGCATGCCGCTTCGTTGTTTCGGCTCTGCCCATTTGCATTAGGGCAGATAACGCGCCGCAAGAAAAGCGGAGTCGATGCAGGACAGGAGGCCGTGGGCCCGGACCTCACAGGCGCCGCGGTTGCCTGTGGCACCGCTGGTTATTTCACGCGGAGGTACGCGGAGGCGCGGGGGCCGCGGAGCATCCTCGAGCAACGCCGCGGGCCGCTTGGCACTGACGGTGCAGCCGCACCCGCCAATAAATCCTCTGCGGCCCTCCGCGGCTCCGCGCATCTCCGCGTGAAACCAGCGGTGCTTGCCGCAAAGTCCGGCGGCGCCGGTACGCACGGCCGCGGTCGCGCACTGCGGAAGCACTTCAATGCCGGTGCGGCAACCGGACCGCCACCGGCGGCCGCGCCGCGGCAACAACCCGATAAACATTATACTCGCGCGGCGCGCCCGGCCGGACCAGGGCGCCAATCTTCACCGCCTCCGCCCATGTCGCCGGGTCAGGCGGTTCCGACCGACCGGAATCACGCAGCAATACCCCGACCTGCCCGCCGATCGAAGCCGGCGGCAGGCGGAACAGCGCCCAACGCGGATCGACGCCGACAACCGTGACGCCAGCCGGCAGGTGCCAGGCCAGTTCGCTATCGGTGTCGTAGCCGTCAGCGGCGATGAACGTAGCGCTCGTTGCAACGCGCGCTGCTTCCATATCGCGCGCAATCCCGTCCCAGCCACCCAGGCGCAGAGCGATGGGATCCACCTTCAGCGGCAGCGGGATCAGGCCGAACACGGCCTGCAGATAGACGACAGCCGTAATCGCAAAGCCCAGGACCGAGGCGCCGATCCAGTCCCGCCGCCCCCGCGCCACCAGCCAACCGGCGGCGGCGAGCACCAGAGCCGGGTAGATAATCGCCGGCCAGTTGCCCTGCACCCGGTCGCCGATGGCGTGCTGCAGGAACACCAGCACCGGTGGCACGGACAGTGCCGCCAGCAGCGCCCAGCGCGTGTCGCGAATCCGGCGGATGGCGACAACCAGCCCGATCATGCACAGGATGAAGATCCAAGGCGTGGCGAAGCCGACTTGTGCGCCGATCAACTCGCCCAGGAACTGTGCCGCCCGCGCCGGCTGCCAGGTGCCGACCCGGCCGCCCTGCTTCAGCAGCCCGACCCAGTCATGCGCGGCGTTCCAGGCCAGCACCGGCACGAACAGCAGCGCACCGGCCCCCAGTCCGGCCCAGGGCTGCCAGCGCCGCAGCCAAACCCGGCCTGTGGGAACCAGGACGGCCCATAGTCCAATACCGATCCATAGAAAAACGGCGGTATACTTGCTCAGGCTGGCGAGCCCGGCGAACACGCCCGCCACCAGCCACCACACGCCACGGCCGGAGGCCAGCAGGCGTGCCATTGCCCACAGTGCCGCAATCCAGAACGCCAGCAACGGCGCGTCCGGTGTCATGATGACCGCCCCCGCACCCAGCACCAGGGTCGCGTTCAGCATCACCACGGCGATTGTGCCGGCGCGCGTGCCGGGGAACAGGCACCGCCCGGCGTCGAACAGCAGGCCCGACGCCAGCGCCGCCGACAGCGGACCGAGCAGGCGGACACCGAGCGGCGTGACACCGGTGAGGTCGGTGCCGGCGGCGATCCACAGCGCCACCATTGGGGGATGGTCCAGGTAGCCGGGCGCCAGCGCCTGCGACCAGATCCAGTAATAGGTTTCATCCGGCGCCAGCTTCAGGTTGGCCGCGACCCATAGCCGGATCACCGTCGCCGCCGCGACGACCGCGGCGGCCAGTATCACCGGGCGCGCCAGACCAGGGTCGAGGACACGGCGTAGTTCCACACCACGCCGATCACCGCGCCGATCGCCCCAGCGATCGTCCACTGCGTATTCTGCAGGTACAGTGAGTTAGCGATGCCGATATTGGCGATCGCCCCGACGCCACAGACAATCATAAACAGCAGCAACCCGCGCCAGAGCCGCGGGCCTTTCAGCCGCTGGTCGCGGTAGGTGATCTGATTGTTGAGCTGGAAATTGAACACCATGGCGATGAGGGTGGCGATTGTCTGCTCCGTCTCGAAGCTCATCGGCGTCAGCTTGCGCAGGAGGATCAGCACCACGAGGTGCACGATCACGCCCAGGGCACCGACCAGCGCGAAGGAGAAGAAGCGCAGCGGCAGGATGCCGCCGAAAATCTTGTCCAGCAGCAGGCCGCCGAATTGCATCATCACCAGCGCGTCCAGCTTGCTCTCGCCGGCCACGCGTTCGCGGAACCCGGCAGGCACTTCCTGCACCCGCAGCGGTTCCGGGCTGCTCAGCACGAGGTCGAGCAGGATCTTGAAGCCCTGCCCGTTCAGCGCCTTCGCCAGTTCCTCGAACAGCGGGCGCGGCAGCATGAAGAAGCCGCTCATGGGGTCGGTCAGCTTCACCGGCAGGAACCATTGCGCCAGCTTGATGCCACCATCCGACAGGTAGTGCCGCCAGGCATTGGCGAGACCGGCGTTGTCGCCGCCCTCGACGTGACGGCTGGCGACGACAAGGTCGTAGCGGCCGCTGCGCAGCGCATCCAGCATCAGCGGCAGGCGCGTCTCATCGTGCTGCAGGTCGCCGTCGATGACTGCGACGTAGTCGGCGGAGGAGGACAGCGCACCTTCGATGACTGCCGAGGCCAGGCCGCGGCGGCCGACACGGCGGATGCAGCGCACGCGGCTGTCTTGACGCGCGATCTCGCGTACCGCCGCGCTGGTGCCGTCGGGACTGTTGTCGTCGACATAGATGACTTCCCAGTCGATGCCGGCCAGCGCGGTCCGCAGCTTGTCGATCATCGGCGCGACGTTCGGCCGCTCATTGTAGCACGGCACGATGACGCTAAGGACAGGTGATCCGGCAGTCCGCAGGCCGTTCAGCTCAGGTGTGGTCGCCGGTGCATCAGGCATGGGGGCGGCGTGATACAGGACCCGGAGGCAAGGTCAAGAACTCACGCCAGTGCGTACTCGACTTCCGCGGTATAGACCGACGCCTCCTTGCCCAGTTGTGAACTGAACAAGGTGAAATGCTCCACCGGCACCGGATCCGCGCGGAACAGGTTATGCGCCTGCATATACGAAGCGATCTTGCCTTCGGGCGCATTGTCCAGCCGCGCCAGCGTGACATGCGGCTGGAAACGGCGGCGCTCCGGTTCCAGGCCGATGCGCTGCAGCGCGGTCTCGATCTTGTTCTGCAGGTGGTCGAGCTGCGGGTTACGCTCGACGCCGACCCAAAGTGAAGTGGAACGACCGCCTTTGGCGAAGGTGCCGAGGCCGGTCAGGGTCAGCGCAAAGCCGCGGGCGCGCAGGCCGGCCAGTGCCAGGTCGATTTCCTCGGCGCGATAGCCGGGGGTTTCGCCGATGAAGCGCAGCGTGATGTGGTAGTTGTCTGGTGGCACCCAGCGCGCGCCTGGGATTCCGCCATTCGCCAGCGCGGCGACCTGCTGCCGCAGCGCCCAGGGCAGGTCGAGGGCGACGAAAAGTCTCATGCGCGGGCCCTCATGCCGGTTTCGCCTCGGCCAGCAGTTTTTCCACGAGAGGCAGGAGTCTGGCAACGATCCGCTTAACCCCTTCGGGATTGGGGTGCATGCCGTCGGGCTGGTTGAGGTCGCGGTTGGCGGCAACGCCGTCGAGGAAGAACGGATCGAACAGCACGCCTGGCCGCTGGCTCAGCCGATCGTAGACGGCGCGGAACGCCTGGCCATAGTCGGGGCCGAGATTGGGCGGGGCGTACATGCCGGTGAGCAACACCGGGATGCCGCGGGCGGCGAGGGCGTCGAGGATCGCGGCGAGGTTCGCTTCCGTGTCCTTGGGATCGACGCCACGCAGCCCGTCATTGGCGCCAAGCTCGACAATGGCCGCATCGGCGCCGTCGCCCAGCACCCAGTCGAGCCGCGCGCGGCCGCCGGCGGAGGTGTCGCCGGAAACGGCGCCGTCGATGATGGAGACGTTCCAGCCCTTGGCCTTCAGCGCCGCCTGCAGCTGGGACTCAAAACCATCCGCGTGCGGCAGGCCGAAGCCGGCGGAGAGGGAGTCACCAAGGATCAGAAGGCGGATCGGTTGGGTGCGGGGCGTTGGTGCCGAGACGAGCTGAAGGCGGGCTGTCGGATGCGCGCCTCCGTCATGGCGGGCGGAGGCCCGCCATCCACGGCTTGCGGTGCTGCTCCCAATTACGGACGGCGGGTGGTGCAGCAAAGGCGTGGATGGCGGGCCTTCGCCCGCCATGACGGGCGAACCGGCCTGCGCCGGACCACCAACTGTCACCGAGACTCTGCCCAAGGTCTCACCGCGACCAGAGTCCGCGCGCTCCCCCGCCGAAGCCCCTATAGCCCCGTCACCAAAACCACTTAACAAAGACATAACGAACAGCAGGGCCGCGATGGCCTTCCGGATGCTGCCCTGACCCCGATATACCGCGGCAATGGATGCCATTCCGCCTTCTCCGCCTGCCAGCGCCGCCGCGGCGCCACTCGTCCGGGTCAGAAACCTCACGCTGACCGTGCCGTCCGCCGCCGGGCCGGTCAACATCCTGCGCGGTATCGATCTCGACATCGGCCGTGGCGAGGCCGTCGGGCTGGTCGGACCGTCGGGATCGGGCAAGACCAGCCTGCTGATGGTGCTGGCGGGGCTGGAACGAGCTACCTCCGGCAGCATCGTGCTGGATGGGCGGGAGATCACCGGGCTGAACGAGGACGCCCTGGCCGCGCTGCGCCGGCAGCGGATCGGCATCGTCTTCCAGGCGTTTCACCTGATCCCGACCATGACGGCGCTGGAGAACGTGGCGGTGCCGCTGGAACTCGCCGGCGCGCCCAATGCCGATGCCCGCGCGCGTGCGGCGCTTGAGGCGGTCGGCCTCGGCCACCGCCTGACCCACCTGCCCGGCCAATTATCGGGCGGCGAGCAGCAGCGCGTTGCGCTTGCGCGGGCCTTCGCGCCCGAACCCGCATTGCTGCTGGCGGATGAGCCGACCGGTAACCTGGACCACGCCACCGGGGAGACGGTGATTGACCTGCTGTTCGCGCTCCGCCAGCGCACCGGCACGACGCTGCTGCTGATCACCCATGACCGCGACCTCGCCGCGCGTTGCGACCGGCAGGTGCACCTGTCGGACGGGCAGGTGGATGCGGCGGTCGTGGCGTGAGCGACCTGTCCGATAACCATGGTCGAATGGGGCCGGCACACCGCCCCCATCGCCATGACGGTGAAGCAGGGCGGTGCGGCGGCAAGAGCGCGCGGCCCCTACTTCGCCCTGCCGGCGCCACACCCTGATGCCCCCCTTCCTTCGCCTCGCTTTCACCCTGGCCCGCCGCGAACTGCGCGGCGGCGTGCGTGGGTTATGGGTCGTGCTGCTGTGCCTCGCCCTCGGCACCGGCGTCATCGCCGCGGTCGGCAGCCTGCGCGCCGCTGTCGATGCCGGTCTCACCGCCGACGGCAAGGCGCTCCTCGGCGGCGACCTGGAGGTCGATGGTGGCAACCAACCACTTCCCGACACGCTCCGCGACTGGCTGCACGCAAGGGGCGCGCGTACCTCCGACGTCGTGCAGATGCGCTCGCTGCTGGTCGCCCCGTCGGGCGAGCGGCAATTGATCGAACTGAAGGCCGTCGACAGTGCCTGGCCGCTGCTGGGCAGCGCCGCCGCGGCGCCGCCACAGCCGCTGGCCGAGGCCCTGGCGGAACGGGATGGCCGCTTCGGCCTGCTGGCGGATCAGGTGGTGCTCGACCGGCTGGGACTGCGCGCCGGTGACACCGCGCGCCTCGGCACCGAAACCTTCCGCGTTGCCGGCGCACTGACGGCGGAGCCGGATCGCATCGGTACCGCCATCGCCTTCGGCCCGCGCGTACTGATCGCGCAGGCTGCCCTGCCCCGCACCGGCCTCGTTGCGCCCGGCGCGATGCTGCGGCACCAGTTGCGCTTGATCGCACCCGACACCGCCGGGCTGCCGGACGCGATCAGGACCGCGTTCCCGGGTCAGGCCTGGCGCCTGCGCGACCCGGGCGAGGCGGCGCCCGGCGTCTCCCGCTTCATTGGCCAGATCGCACTGTTCCTGACGCTGGTCGGGCTGACGTCATTGCTGGTCGGCGGCATTGGCGTCGCCAACGGGGTGCGGGCCTGGCTGGACCACCGCACGCGGACCATTGCCACGCTGCGCTGCCTTGGCGCGACAGCACGGCTGGTGTTCGCCGTCTGCCTGATCCAAGTAATGACGCTGGCATTGGGCGGCATCCTGATCGGGCTGACGATCGGCGCCGCACTGCCCTGGATCGCCGCGTGGCTGCTGGCCGGCGTGCTGCCGGTTCCGCCGCGAATCGGCCTTTATCCGGGACCGTTGGCGCTCGCGGCCGGCTACGGCGTGCTGATCGCGCTGTGCTTTGCGCTGTGGCCGCTGGGCAGAGCCGCGAGGATCCCCGGCGGTGCGCTGTTCCGCGACGCGCTGGTCCCCGAGAAGACACGCCCGTCCTGGCGGCTGGTCACCGTCAACGCGGTGCTGGCCGCGGCGCTGGTCGGGCTGACGATTGCCGCCAGTACCGACCGGCGCTTCGCCCTGTATTTCTGCGGCGCCGCGGCGCTGACGCTCGTGCTGTTCCATGGCGGAGGCACGCTGGTGATGTGGCTTGCCCGCCGGGCGCCGCACGTGAGGTGGCCGGCGGTGCGCCTCGGCCTGGCCAATCTGCATCGGCCGGGCGCGCCGACGCCGCTGCTGTTGCTGTCGGCGGGACTCGGCCTGTCGACCCTGGCGGCGGTGGCGCTGATCCAGGGCAACATGCAACACCAGATCCGCGAGCAGTTGCCGGTCAACGCGCCCAGCTTCTTTTTCATTGATATCCAAAGCGATCAACTGCCGAAATTCGAGTCACTCGTGAAAGCGCAGCCGGGCGCATGGGACCTGAAGGACGTGCCGTCACTGCGCGCCCGGATTGTCGCGGTGAACGGCATTCCGGCGCAGGAATTCCAGACCACGCCGGAGACCGCCTGGGCGCTGCGCGGCGACCGCGGCCTGACCTATGCCGCCAAGCCGCCTGAGGGATCGCGCATCGCCGCCGGCACGTGGTGGCCGGCTGATTACAACGGTCCGCCGCTGGTCTCGATCGACGCCGCCATTGCCAAGGGCTGGCGCATCGGCGTCGGCGATGTCATCCGGGTGAACGTGCTGGGCCGCGACATTGATCTGCGAGCCGCTAATCTGCGCGACATCCAATGGCAGTCGCTCGGCATCAATTTCTTCATGGTCGCCAGTCCGGGGCTTCTGTCGCGGGCGCCGCATACCCATATCGCAACGGTTCGGGTCGAGACCGACCGGCAGGGCGCCTTTCTGCGAACGGTGACGGACGCGCTGCCAAACGTCACCGGCATCCGCGTGGAGGATGTGCTGTCGGCTGTATCCGCGTTGCTGGGCCAGATCGCCGGTGCGCTGACCGCCACCGGCGCCGTCACTCTTGTGGCAGGTAGCTTCGTCCTGGTCAGCGCGGTCGCAGCCGGACAACGCCGCCGCGTGCGGGAGGCGGTGATCCTGAAGACCCTCGGCGCCACGCGGGCGCAGATTCGCGTCGCCTGGTTGACCGAGTTTGGGCTGCTCGGCGTGATCGCCGGGATCATTGCCGCCATTGTAGGCAGTGCGGCAAGTTTCGGCGTGACATATTACATTTTGCTCACGCACTGGATATTCCTGCCGGGAATCCTCATTTCGGTGCTTGCGGGAGCCATCGTAATCATGCTGCTGTTCGGATACGCTGGAACATCAGCGGCATTGCGGGCCAGGCCAGCGCCATTACTCAGGAATGAGTAGCGCCAGAGACTTATCCGTCCGGCCCGCAGACGGAGCTGTTAAACGCCTGGTCAGACCGGGTCGGGGAGACGACGATATGGTGTCTTCGCGGCGCTGGGTTGATTGGGTATAGACAACACGGGCTTCTGCTCGAAAGGAACAGGGAACAATGGCTTATAGTCCGGATTTCCGGGCCTATCCAAGGGCATCCGCCGCCACGACGGCCGCCGTACTTGACGCCGGTCTTCGGGCTTACATGCTGCGCGTTTACAACTGGATGGCATCCGGTCTGCTGCTGACCGGCCTGGTCGCGTTTGCGATCGCCAACACCAGCCTGATCAACGCATTCTACCCCGTTGTGCAGACGCCATTCGGAACGGCCCACCAGCCGACCGTGCTGGCGATGATCGCGATGTTCGCGCCGCTGGCGTTTGTGCTCGTGCTGTCGCTGGGTGTGAACAAGCTATCGACCACCGCCGCCCAGGCGCTGTTCTGGGTGTTCTGCGCGGCCATGGGCGCCAGCCTGACGAACATCTTCCTGATCTACACCAGTGAGTCGATCGTCCGGGTGTTCTTCATCACCGCCGGCACCTTCGCTGCCACCAGCATCTACGGGTACACGACCAAGTCGGACCTGACGAAGATGGGCGGCTTCCTGATGATGGGCCTGTTCGGCATCATCATTGCCGGCCTGGTTAACATGTTCGTCGGCAGCTCTGCGCTGCAGTTCGCCATCAGTGTGATCGGCGTCGTGGTCTTCACCGGCCTGACCGCCTATGACACGCAGCGGATCAAGGCGGACTACACGGAATACGCTTACGCCATGGGCACCGATGGTGCGGCGAAGCGGAGTGTTTACGACGCGCTGAGCCTGTATCTGAACTTCATCAACCTGTTCATGATGCTGCTGCAGCTTCTGGGCAACCGGAACAACAACTGATCGGCCATACGCGCCGCGAAGGAAGGGCGGGGTCATTCCCCGCCCTTTTTGTTTGTGGTCGGCGAGGCGATGCCGTCTACTGTGCCGATCCTATCGCCTGGAGCCCGACGTGGCGTTCGCCTGCACCATCCCCGCCGTGCCGACCCTGCAGCAAGAGGACGCCGATGTGCGCATCACCCGCTGGGATTTCCCGCCCGGCGCGGTCACCGGCCAGCACACGCACGGCTGGCCCTATGTCATCGTCATGCTGACCGATGGGCTGATGCGCGTGGACGCCGGCGCCGGCGTAACCGAGACGCGGCTGACCGCAGGCCAGGCCTACCACCGCCCCGCCGGCATCGAGCACGACGTCATGAACGGCGGCGACGCACCGATGGCCTTCGTCGAGGTCGAAATCAAGCGGCCGGAGGCACTGCGCTTCGGCTGAACGGTCTGCCCAACCGCGTGTCTGGGGCGCGCCCGGTGGCGAACGTGGCGTCCTGCCGAAGCAGGGTGGACCATGCTGCACCGAGACGATGGTGCGGAATGCAAGGCACAGCGTCACACGGCCACTGTCACCAGACGACCCGCAGACCCGCCGTAACTGTTTGCGCGGTGGCACTGCCGTTCACCATTCCGGTGTAACCGGCGTAGCCGGACACCGGACCGGCGGTCTCCAGCGCCGCGCGAACCCCGAGCACCGCCCAGTTGCGGCCGATGGTCGCGCTCTGTGTCGTGAATGGCGCGCCCGGCGCTCCGAT
Source organism: Pseudomonadota bacterium (assembly GCA_018240405.1). Classification (GTDB taxonomy): domain Bacteria; phylum Pseudomonadota; class Alphaproteobacteria; order Acetobacterales; family Acetobacteraceae; genus Rhodopila. Next base: position 21,032 of record JAFEFW010000633.1, on the reverse strand, counting down.
GAAAGCCGCACCGGTCGTGGCGCGGCTGTCGAGAAATTCGTGCAGCCAGCCCAGCTGCACCCCCGGCACAACAGACAGGCTGCGATCCAGCGCAAAGCGCCGCTCTGCCCTGGCGCCAAGCTGCGTCTGCAGGCTGCCGATTTGCGCACTCGACACGGTCAGTCCAACAGCCCCCGCCTGAGTCTCGGTCACGCCACGCTGCGACAGCGCCATCCCCGCGAGCGTCAGGGCGGGCTCGACCTGCCAGCCATCGGCCTGCAGCCGGACGCCAGCGCGCAGGCTGCCACCACCACCAGCGCCGCCGGTGTCACCCTTCGCCTGCAGGCCATAGACGGCGAGCGGCCGTGTCGCGGTACCTTCGTTGAACAGGACACCCGCCTGGGCCTCCAGGAAGGTTATTCCCTGATTGGCAGAGCCATAGAGCATCAGCTGCAGCGACTGGCCGGAAAACGAGGCTGCATTCTTCGCTGAGGTTGACTGGCTGGCGAACCCGAACGCCGCGCCTGCCAGAAAATCCGAACCGAAGGCCAGATCGATGCCCCCGGCCGCGCCGCCCAAGGAACTGCTGTAGCCGACATTGCCGTTGCCGGCGACAGTACCAAACTGGCCAAGGCCGGTCAGCCACAGGGTCCGGCCGCCGTCGGTAGAGACCTGGGCATCGCGCGCCAACTGCCCACCTCGCCGGGCTGCCAGTTGATCCGCGATGGCGCCGCTGATCAGGTACCAGCTGTCCCGCGTGCCCATCAGCGCGTCGCCATAGACGTTTGGCGATAGCTGCTCCAGCGTGCCGGCGATCGCGCCGGCCGGTAGCGTATAGAGCGGTCCGTAGAGGGCGGCCTGGCCGGGCGTCATGCGCTGCCCCGCGATGGGCCGCGCAGCGTCCAAAGCGGTTCCCACCGCCACCTGGGTGGCGCTCTCGGTCAGGCCGGCGGCTTGCAGTCCGCTATAGGCAGCGGGCGTCACCACAAGCACGATTTCATTGTTGGAGTACAGCGCATCAAAGCGCGTGCCGGCGGCCAGGCCGTCAGGTTGCAGCAGAGCCGTATAGCCGCCGCTGATGCCGGCTTGTGCCGCGATGACGGCAAAGGCCTGGCCGATCGCCGGTACGTAGCTGTTGCTTGCGCTGCCGCTGATGCCGCGCAGCTGCGGCGCCAGCGTCCCGTTCGCACTCAGGCCGGCCGCCGGGCCAACCAGGACCAGCCGGCTGAAATTGCCGGCGCCACTCCCCGTGCCAGTGCCATCGATTGCAAAGCGCGATAGCGATCCGGCGCCCAGGACCAGAGGCGCCGTGAAGGTCAGTGTGCCAGGACTGTTGCCCGGCGCGATCGATCCGTCGACCCGCGTTGGCGTGTGGACGCGCCCGACGCCGCTCAGCGTCCCGCTCCCGGCTACGTAGAGGTCACTTCCGGTCAGGTCGCCGTTGACCGCGAGTATGCCGCCGACGGCGCCGCCCTTGACCAGGACAACATGGCCATAGGTGTTCAACGGACCGTCGATGGTGACGGGACCGGTGAAGCTGATCGAAGCCGCCGCAGCGTTCAGCGTGCCGCCGCCGCCAAGGACCCGCAGAGTGCGCGCGCTGGCGACATCGCCAAGGGCGAGCAGGGTTCCGTTGTCCAGGCTCAGCGCCCCGGCTGCCGCACCCAGTGCGGCGTCGGCGTTGATGGCGAGCGTCGCCCCACCGGTGACGGATGTGCCGCCTGAATAGGTATTGCTGCCTGTCAGCGCCTGGGTGCCACCGGCGACGGCCAGGCCGCCGGCGCCGCCGATCGTGCCAGCGAAGCTCCCACTTGCGTTCGACAGCGTCAGGGTCTGGCCGCCCAGGTTCACCGCGCCGGTGCCGGCCAGGGACCGGATCGTGGCGCCGGCGCTGGTGGCCGCAATGTCAAAGATGCCGTCGGCGACGATCTGGCTGGAGTGCGCGATCTGGCCCCCGGCGATCAACGCCAGCGCGGCGCCAGGCGTGATCGTGGTGGGGCCGGTATAGGTGTTCGCGCCTCCCAGAGTCTGTGTGCCGCCGCTGACCGTCAGTGCGCCGCCTGCCCCTCCGGCCAGGCCGCCATCCTGGATGACGCCGGTGAATGTTCCGCTGGCTGCCGCGACCGTCAGGCTCTGGCTGCCCAGCGCGACCGTGCCACCGCCGGCCAGACTCTGGATCGTCGCGCCAGCCATCGTCCCGGATATGTCGAACGTTCCGTTTGCGGTGACGCCACTGGACGCGGCGATCGAGCCGCTGCCGCTCAACGCCATGGTGGCACCAGGATCGATCTGGGTCGCGCCGTTGTACGTGTTCAGCCCGCTCAGGACGAAGCGGCCCGCGGCGATTTCCAGTCCCGGCGTGGAACAGCCTGTCGGCGAACAATAGATCGCACCGGAAATCGGCGCGGATATTGAAACGGATCCGGCGGTGGACAACGCGACGGTGGCCTGGGCACTGCTGTTGTTCACCTGCTCGAACAGAAATACTGGCAGCGTTACGTTCGTTCCGCTCGGTATGTCGACCGCTCCCTGCAGGCCAAGTGCGGGCGATGCGGCCGGCAGGAGTTCCCCGAACCCCGAGGGATTGACCTGGTAGCCGATCATTCCGAGCACCGGATCGTAGACCACGTTGAAATACTCAAGGAAACGAATGCCGGTGTTCATGAACGGCGTCGGCTGGATTTGCGGGCTTACGCCGGCGATCCCATCGGTGGGCTTGTTGCCGGAATTGGTCGGGTAGACCGGGCTGAGGGAGGATGCCGGCATCGAGTACGGCGGGCAGGTATTTGGGGTCAGGCTACTGCAGTCCCCCTGATAGACCAGCGTGTAGCCGAGCGGCTGGCCGGCCGATCCCTGGCCTGGCAGATAAACCGTGATCGTTGAGCTTTGGCCGGGATTCGCCGGATTGGCGACGAAACCGTAATCGGTCGACGTGCTTGTCGCCAGTTCGATATTTCCGATGCCGGTATCGACCAGCAGCGAGCCGTAGAAGGTGCCGTTGGTTCTGGCGGCCGCCCCGGCGATCACCATGGTCATCGCCGGCGTCTGCCAGTCATTGAGGGTAGCCGCGACCCGGTAGGCACTTGGGTTCGACTGCGGCTGGATGCTAATAGGTAACAACTTCGCGAACGTGGTTCCTGCCATCTGGCTGGGGGCCAGTCCGAGCAACAATCCGCTGCGGGTTACCACGTAGCCGGGAGCCATCGATCCCAGATTTGCCCCGGTGGCTGCCGTCAGATTCAACAGCGGATTGGTATCAGCGCGCGGCGGTGCGCCGGCGGGCAGCGGGTAGCTGTTTGGGTAACCACGGCCGAAGCCAATGCCCATCTGCTCCAGCGACTTGGCCGAGAGCGTACAGTTCGGCGCACACAGGAAGCTCGTGGTTGACCCTCCCGCGACCGACATAGACGTGCTGACAAAGACGGGCATCTGCGCCGCCGTCGCCGCGAGCGTTCCGGTTCCCTGCTGATTGGAGGAGTAAAGGCCAACGTTCAGATTCTGGTAAAACCCGGTATAGGTCAGTCCAGAGCTTGTATAGGTGATCGTCTGCGTACTTGGCTTGTTGAAACTCCGGGCGTCGATGCCAAAAGCCGTGTAAAGATAGTCAGCCGTGATCACCATGCCTTCCGACCCGGTGTCGACGGTCCAGGAATTGCCGTTGTTCTTGTTGATGGCAATCGCGTTCGGCAGACTGCCATTGGAAATTGCCGCACCGAGATAGCGCAACGTTGCGTTTTGGCCGCCGGTTGGCGGAGCGTAGGAGAGCTCGATCTGCCCGCCCGAGCCTTGATAACTATTCCAGAGATTCGCCTGAGCCGACGCCGCGTGCGGCACAAGGGCCGAAGCCGCAACGAACCCTGCTGCGGCAACCCGGAATCTCAGGACCATATCCGCGCATACTGAAATTTGACAGTCCTTATCTGCCACTTTCGATCTCTCAAATCATATGGAGTCATCAGAAATTAATGGTAGAACGACAGGTTTCGAATACGATGTCAATCATCGCCCGGCTTGCCGCGCAGAAAGCGCCGCAAGTCGTGGTGGCTGACGTTCGCCAGGGCCGGATGTCACACGATTATTTTGAGAATCGTGTCGCGGGCGTCGCTGCCACTCGCGCCTCGGAACCGATCGGATGGGCAAAGTGCGCGACCCTACCGGGACAGACCGTTACGTTCAGAATCGTAGTCGTCCTGCGCCGGGCGCAGCCCATGATCTTCGAACGTCCGTCCGCATCACGCCGATGGAGAGACAGGAGCCGGTTCGCTGATACGCCGCGGCACCACGGAGTACGTGCCTCGCTCAGGATTCGACGGACGGATCTGGGGTCGTTGTGGTCAGCCGTCGGTCGACATAGGCGCGAACCGGGTCCGTCAAGGCCAGGGCGGCCAGGTCCGTCCACCGCACAAGCCGCGCCGCGATGATCTCCCGGTTGTCCAGGCGCAGCGGCGGCAATACGGGCAGATGGAGTTCGAACAGATGCACACAGTCCCGCCGCCCCTCCCATAAGCCGGTGACGGTGCCAAGGTGCTGCAGTGGCTGATCGGTTGCCAGCCCGATCTCCTCGGACAGTTCGCGCCTCACCGCGGCATCCGGCGCTTCGCCGGGGTGGACGGTGCCGCCGGGCAGGTTCCAGGCCGCGCGATAGGATGACCGCAGCAGCAGCAACCCACCGTCAACGCGGATGGCGACCAGTGCGCCTTCGTGCCGCCGCCGCGATAGCCGCCACCAGAGGCAGGCCAGCGGAAAGCCGATCCGGTAGGCCAGCTGCCAAGCAGTATCGATAAGTGTTGGAGGCCGTGCGGGTCCTATATCGGGCACCGGCCGCCTCTTGGGCTGGCGCGTAGTGAGGTTTCCACGCCGGCCGCAGGGATGGCTGCCGGGGCGTTGCGATTATGCATGCGATCAGACCAGGGCCGCACGGACTCGCCGATCATAATCGTCAGCCAGGGCACGCAGCGCCGCCGCCCCATCGCCGCGAAAGCTCGGTCCGTGCATCAGCGCCAGCGTGTGCGGCGCCAGATCCGCCAGACGGCGGATCGCCGGCCCGGTGCCGGGCGAGAGGCTGGAGAACTGAAACATGTCTTCCGCCGCGATCGCCGGTCCCACGATGTCATCCTCCGTCAGCGGGCCGGCGTCGCCGGCCTGGGTAAACAGGTCGCCGCACAGCAGGGTCCGGGTGCTCTCCTCGACCATAACGCCGGCCTCCCACCCGTGTGGCACGTGCGGCGTATCGAGGTAGCGCACGCGCCGGCCCTGGCCGAGCTCGATGACTTCGCCATCGGCCAGAATGCGTGGCGGCCGGTCGGCCATGTCGTTGAGCGACACCATGCAACCCGTCTGGCCATGCGCGACTTCGGCGTTCGACGCCACTGCCAGCCAGTCATTCATCGCGCCGCACTCGTCGGCTTCGTAGTGCCCGAAGCAGATCCAGCGCAGTTGGGCAGGCGGGATGATCCGGCTGACGGCGTTGTGCACCAATGGGAACATCCGGCGCGGTCCGGTGTGGAACAGCAGCGGCTCATCGCCCAAGATCAGGAACTGATTGAACGTGAACCCGGCCGGTGCGGCGATTTCCGGCACGAAGGTCGAAAGCCGGTAGATGCCGGAGGCAATCTCAGTAGTACGCGTTTCCATCAAATCCTCCCTGTCGCTGGTTGGTGCGGCCGCTTGGCGGCGGGCCGCCCCCGTCGGATATCGGCTAAACCGCCACCACACTGGCACAGCGGACCGTTCGGTTCAGCCGCAATGCTCCTCAAGCCCCCGCCATGGCGGCGGCAACCCGGGCAGCAGCGGCAGCAATCCGGCCCACCGCGGGGATGTCGACGGCATCCGGGTAACGGTCCGACGGCAGGTGGAACAGGGTGTTCGATCCGACGAAGGTCAGATAGCGACCGCCCGCGCGGTGAATATCGCGCGACTCGCCGTTTGGGACCGTGGCCGGGGGCGACAGCGCGGGATGCGGTCCGCCGACCGCTTCCAGCGCATCGCAACCCAGGCGGCGGAGGTCGTCCTGCGGCGACTGCAGTGTCAGGACGCTGTCCCGGGCGCCCAGATTTGCGCCGAAATGCAGCCAGGTCGCCGTGGTCGTCAGGTGCGGCCGGCGCTGCATGAAGTCGTGCAATCCGACATGACCGAGTTCGTGGCCGGTGGAAGCCAGAAAAGTGACGGTCGCGGCGGCGCGATGCCGCAGCACAGCCGCCAGTGCGGATAGCCAGCAGACGATGCCGCCCCCGCGCTCCGACGCGCAGTGCCACCACCCGCTGCGCGGCGTCATTACCACGACCGCCGGCACGTCCGGATCACTGCCTGCCACCGTCGCAACCACGTTGCTCGGACGGGACGGAACGCGGCGCGCGTCGCAGACAACCCGAACCCGCGCGCCCTGCTGCGCGGCGGCGGCCAGTTGTGCCTCGTACTCGCTGGGCACCAGCAGATTGGGCAGGTCGTAGGGCTGCAGGAACCGCTCCGCGTTGAACACGGCGAGACCGGGACTGCCGCCCTTGGTGACTGTGACCAGTGCTGTGCAGTTCCGCGACTGACGGTACGCCTCATAGGTCGGCTGGTAGATCGCCGTCGGGCCGAGCGTTTCGAGCCCGACGGTGGCGCCGAGCACGCCTTCGACGCCGGCGGGACTGGTGAAGGCACCGTCGAAGACTGGCGTGCCGGCGATACGCTGACTGGCGATTTCGACATAGCAGTCTGCCGGCTCGATCCGATCCATGCTGAAGGACTCGAGCCTGGCGTCGGCGCCAAGCTGAGTGGCGAGGTCGACGAGCCAATCCGCGTTCTCGGCGTCAGCCAGATGACCGGTACGGTGCACACCCTGTGCATCGTAGGCCTGCAGCAAGGCAGCGGCATCGAGCGGCAGTGCAAACATGTCTCTATTGTCCACAGCGATGCCTCCTCGAGTCCGTCTGGTATAACGCGACGACGCTACCCGTGCCCTCGGCGGCAGGCCAGCCGCACCTGACGGCAAGCGCGTCCTGAATGGTCCTGCGGCATCAACGATCGGACCGTTTCCGGGACGTTCGATCTCCGGCTCCGGCACATGGATTGAACGCCGGCCTCGCTGGCTCTGTCGGCGCCCTCTATCCCATATAGGCACCACCGTTGATGTGGTACACCTGCCCGGTGATGTAGCTGGCATCATCGGATGCCAGGAACACGCCGAGCTTCGCGATGTCCTCGGGGGTGGCCATGCGGCCGAGGGGAACGGCGAGCGCCATCTGCTTCAGTTCGTCCTCGGTGTTGCCGTAACGCGGCTGGGCGGTGTCGGTCAGGCCAGGGGCAATGGCGTTGACGCGAATGCGGTGCTCCGCCAGGGCCAGCGCCATGGAGCGGGTCAGTCCGACCACGCCGGCCTTGGTGGCTGAGTAATGAACGCCGACCGGCGTGCCGGACATGGCGCGGGACGACAGATTGACGATCGCCCCCTGGATGCCACGTGCGACCATGACCCGCGCCGCGGCCTGGGCGCAGAAGGCGGTGCCCTTCAAGTTGATATTGTGGACGAAGTCCCACTCGGCTTCGGTCATGTCGAGGAATTGGACGCGCGGAAACACCCCGGCGTTGTTGATCAGGACGTCCACGCGGCCCTTCCACGCCGCGGCCTGCTCGACGAGGGCCGTGATCTGGCTCACCTGCCCCATGTCGGCTCGCACCAGCAATGCGTCGCGCCCGGTGGCGCGGACCGCAGCGGCGACCTCCTGAGCGGCGGTTTCGCTGTCCAGCCAGTTGATCACAACATCGGCGCCGGCCTGGGCAAAGGCGATAGCCATTGCCCGCCCGATACCCTGCTGCGCGCCGGTTACCAGAACCACACGTTTGTCGGTTGCCATGTCCCCTGCCCCTGCGTTCGCTGCGGGGACGGTACGGCGATACCGGGATGGGCGGCAAGCACCGGCAGGACGGAAGCGCGAGTGATTATCGCGCCACTGTCATAGCCAGCCGACAATGAGAGGGGTCAGACGCCCTTGCTGTGCCGCGCGCTCGACTTACCGAAATAGGTGTCGAACACCGCCGCCATCGAGCGGACGAACGGCCGGCCCGCCTCGGTGACGGCGAGGTTCATGCCGTTCCGCACCAGCAGATCATCGTCAACAAACGTCTGAAGCCGCTGCAGTTCCGTCTGCAGATGGTCGCCCAGCAGGCCCGGCCGGTCGGCAAATTTACCGAGGTCGACGCGGAAGCTGCACATCAGCTCCTCGATGATGGCGCCGCGCAGCCGGTCATCCTCGCTCAGCGCGATGCCCTTGTGCACCGGCAGCTTTCCGGCCGCCACGGCAGCGCGCCATTCCACGACCGCCACCATGTTCTGCACGTATCCGCCGTGCAGTTTGCCGATGGCCGAGGCGCCGAAGCCGATCAGCGATTCGGCGCCGTCCGTGGTGTAGCCCTGGAAGTTGCGGTGCACATCGCCGGCAGCCAGCGCCTTCGCCATGGAATCTGACGCACGGGCGTAGTGGTCCAGGCCGATGCGGACATAGCCGGCGTCCTCCAGCATCGAGGCGGCCGCGGTTTGCTGGGCATGGCGCGACGGCGAGTCCGGCATCGCGTCCTCCGGCAGCAGCTTCTGCGCCGGCTTCATCCACGGCACGTGAGCATAGCCGAACAGCGCGATGCGGTCGGGCTGCAGCGCGATCATGCGACGCATGGTTTCACGCACCGACGCCTCGGTCTGGTACGGCAGGCCGTACAGCAGGTCGACATTGACCGAAGGCACGTTGGCGTCGCGTAGCAGCTTTATGGCGCCTTCCGTGACCGCCCAGGGCTGCTGGCGGTTGATGGCGTTCTGCACCTGCTCATCGATGTCCTGCACACCGACGCTGGCGCGGTTCAGGCCGTTGCGGCGAGCGGCGGCGACAAACTCCGCGGTTAGTTCGCGGGGGTCGATCTCCATCGCGATTTCGGCGTTGTCGGTGAAGGTGAAGTGGCGGCGCAGCGTGGCGAAGATGCGATCGACATCATCGGGCTGCAGGATGTTCGGCGTGCCGCCACCGAAATGCAGCGCTTCAACCTTCAGCGGGCCGCCGATCGCCTCGGCCGTCAGGTCGATCTCCTTGAGCAGCGTATCAACGTAGGACGCCACGGGCCGGTGCGAATTCACCACGCGGGTGTTGCAGCCGCAGTACCAGCACAATTGGCTGCAGAACGGGATGTGCAGATACAGCGAAACCGGACGCTGCCTGTCGGTCTCGGCGAGCCATTTGCGGTAGTCCGCCTCGCCGATGCCCTTATGGAAATGCGGAGCGGTGGGGTAGCTCGTATAGCGTGGCACATTGGCGTCATATTTCGACGCCAGGGACGTTGCGCTAAGCGGCGCCTTGTCGAGCGTGACCTGCGTGTCGTTGTCCATTACCCCCGCTCCTTGCCGGATAGCGGCTTCCCTCGACTGGATGGTCCAGTCGCGGGGAAGTCTTGATTTCGTCCGCGCGTCCTCCGCGGTGCTGGGGGCAAGGGTCACACGTGCGTCCCCGCGTGCGCTGCCCGCCGCCAGACCGCGACAGGCGCGCTCAGGAATTCAGGTCGCGCAACCCCCGCATGTCGGTCAGGTTCACGCGGCGGGCGCTGGACAGGCTGATCAGGCCCTCACGCTCAAACTGCGACAGGGTGCGGGAAACGGTCTCGATGGTCAGGCCCAGGTAGTCGGCGATGTCCTGCCGTGTCATGGCCAGATCAATGATCGTGCAGCCGGGGCGGCGCGCGGCCATTTCGAGCAGGAACGCGGCCAGCTTCTGGCTGGCGCTGCGGCGGCCCAGCAGCAGCGAGTGGTCCTGGGAGCGCTCCAGGCAGCGCATCACATAGGAGAACATCTGACCGGCAACCCGCTCATCGCGCCCGGCCAGCGTATCGAACCCACGGCGGCGATACGGGACGACGGTGCAGTCGGACACAGCCTCGGCCGACAGGCGGTGCTCAGAGCCGGCCTCAAAGCCGAAAATCTCGCCCTCGCCGTAGAACGCATCGATCTGGCGGCGGCCGTCGCTGAGGAACTTGCAGGTGCGGACGACACCGCTGACCACCTTGAAGAAGGTCGTTGCCTCATCACCTTCGGCGTAGATTTCCTGGTCCGCGGAGAAGTGCATCGTGCCGCCGGAAATGGGCTGGTCGGCAACTGAGTCGAACGTCCAAGGGGTCTGGCCGAAACCGGCCTGGACAGCGGCGAAGCGGGTATCACCGTGCGAGAGGGACATCGACATCGTGGGCTCCTGTCAGAGGAAAGTCCGTGAAGCCGATGTAATGGTTCCCGTACCTACGGAATATTCGGTTTTGTCCTACGGGAATCTACGTATCCTGCCCTCCGTCGGTGACGCCGTCAGTAGTTGGCGGACTCCAGAAGCGTCTGGATACTCGCCGCAAGGGCATTTTCCAGGAAGGGCTTCTCCAGTACGACACGGACGCCGGCGACGGCCGCCTTCGCATGCAGCCGGTCGGTGGCATGGCTCGTTATCAGAATGGCCGGCACCGGGATGTCACGCTCGCGCAGCCGGCCGATCAATTCCAACCCGTCCATACCGGGCATGTTGTCGTCCACCACCACGCAGCCGGCCTGCGCCAGTTCGCCGCCCGCCAGCAGTTCATTGCCGCCGCTATAGGCGTGGACATTGAACCCCTGCAGCCGCAGGGCGAATTCGAGCGCATCGCGCACAGCCTGATCGTCATCGACGATCAGAACCTGCTGCTGGTGCTCCGACATGTAAACGGACTCCCGGCGCCGACGCGACGAGTGCTCGGCTAACCGGACACACGCTAATGGAACGGGTTGCAAAACGGTTTGATCTCGCGCAATCCGGGGTTTCGCTCAGATCATAGCTTCGTGATCAGAACGGATCCGGTTGCCGGACGCCGCGGGCGTCGAGCCTCAGGCTGTCCCTGGAGAACGGGTGATGAACACCATGCGCAACAGATCCGACAGGGTCGAGGCACCCATCTTGGTCATGACATTGGCCCGGTGGACTTCGACAGTGCGGGCGCTGATCTGCAGGTCGTAGGCGATCGTCTTGTTCGGGTGACCCTGCACCAGGCCTTCCAGCACTTCCATTTCGCGGGCCGACAATGCGTCCATCCGGGCGCGAATGGCGGCGATTTCGGCGGCACGGGCAGAATCGGCCGCCTGGCGGCCGACGGCGACGCTGATCGCCGAGAGCAGAGCCTCATCGCTGAACGGCTTCTCGATGAAGTCGACGGCACCGGCCTTCATCGCCTGCACCGCCAGCGGCACGTCACCGTGGCCGGTGATAACGATCACCGGCATCGTCACCTCCAGAGTCTTCAGCCGCTGCTGCAGTTCCAGCCCGTCCATGCCTGGCATCCGAACATCGGTAACGATACAGCCCGGCTGCAGCGTCGGCACGGCGTCGAGGAACAACTGCGCCGACTCGTAGACGCGCACGGCATAGCCCGAGGCTGACAACATGAAGGCCAGCGACTGCCGGACGGCGTCGTCATCGTCGATCAGGTGGACGACTGCGTCATGCGCCATCGCCTGGCTCCCCGCCGGCATCTCCTGCCGGGTCTCCTGACGCAATTGCTCTGACGGTCATGCGGAAGATTGTCCCACCCTCCGGATTCGGCTCCACCCAAAGGCGTCCGCCATGCGATTCTACAATGGTACGCGAAATGGAAAGGCCAACCCCCATGCCATGCGGCTTGGTGGTAACGAAGGGCTGGAATAGCCGATGCGCCACATCCGGCGCGATACCGGGACCCGTGTCGCTGACGCTGATCTCCGCCATCTGGTCGCCCACCTGGCGTGTCGCCAGCGTCAGTTCGCGCCGCTGCGTCTCCTGCATCGCCTCGATAGCGTTACGCATGAGGTTCAGGATCACCTGTTGCAACTGCACCTTGTCGACCACGACCAGCAGCGCCTTCTGGTCGATGTCGAAGTGCACGCGCACGCCGGTTTCGCGGATGCCGACCAGGGCGAGCGCACTGGCCTCCTCGATCAGCTTGGGCAGATTCTCCACCTGCCGCTCGCTATCGCCGCGGGAGACGAACTGGCGCAGCCGGCGGATGATCTGGCCGGCCCGCAGCGCCTGGTCCGCGGCCCGCTCGATGGCGTCGCGCATCATCACCGCGTCGCGTTCCGTCTTGCCGTCCAGCAGGCGGCGGCAGCCGTTCAGGTAGCTGGCGACGGCGGTCAGCGGCTGGTTCAGCTCATGCGCCAGCGTTGAGGCCATTTCGCCCATCGCCGTGAAGCGGCCCATATGGATCAATTCGGTTTGCAAATCCTGCAGGCGGCGCTGCGTTTCCTGCCGCTCCGTCAGGTCGCGGATGAAACCCGTGAAGAAGCGCGTGTCGCCTGACCGCATCTCACCGACCGACAACTCGATCGGAAATGTCGAGCCATCGCGCCGCAGTCCAACCACAACGCGCCCGATGCCGATAATCCGTTTCTCGCCGGTCCGCATGTAGCGGTCCATGTAGCCGTCGTGCTGGTCGCGGTACGGCGCCGGCATCAGGATCTTGACGTTCTGGCCGATCACGTCCGCCTCGGCATAACCGAACAGGCGTTCGGCGGCGGCGCTGAACGACTGGATGACGCCCGCGCTGTCGATCACCACCATCGCATCAGGCACGGTGTCGAGCACCGACCGCAGATGTGCCTCCCGAGCCTGCAGGGCACGCTGAGCCTGCTGGGCCGCGGTGATGTCGCGCGCCACGGAGGATACACCGACGAGGTGACCGGCAGCGTTCCATAGCGGCGAGACCGTCAGCGAAATGTCGATGATGCAGCCATCCTTGCGGCGGCGGCGCGTCTCATAATGGTCGACGCGCTCACCGTGGCGGATGCGGGCCAGGATGTCCTGACCCTCATCGGACTGGCCTTCCGGCAGCAGGACGGACAGCGGCTTGCCGATGATCTCCGCCGGCGTATAGCCGAAGATGGTCTCGGCGCCGCGGTTCCAGTCGGTCACGGTGCCGTCCAGCGTTTCGCCGATGATGGCATCGTCCGATGACGTGACGATCGCGGCCAGGCGCCGGCTGGCTTCCTCGGCCGACGGGCCTGCCGGTGCGTTGATCAGGATGCCGTAGGCACGCCGCTCCGTGTCCGCGCCGGACGAGACCCGACCGCGCATGCGCAGGCAACGGGCGGGTGCGGCGGCGGTGCGAAAATCGAAGTCGAACTCGCCGCCCGTCGCGGCGGCGTCCCGAAGGATCGCCTGCGCCGCCTGCCGGCTGTCCGCGTGCAACAGGTCGAGGAAGGCGGCAATTGCAGGCTCCGCCGTGGGCGCGCCCAGCATGCGGGCAGCCTGGGTGGACAACAGCACGCAGCCGGCACCGATATCCCAGCGCCACATGCCAACATCGGCCGCCTCCATCGCGCGCAACGCACAATGGGGCAGCAGGTCGTCAGGAAAACCGCCGGTGGCGACGGACATACAGATTCCAGGTAAAGTAGTGAGGTTGAAACATACTCATAGCCTTGGACGGAGCCCCTGACATCCCCGATTATCGCTCCGCCACCAGCGGTGTACCGTTTTTGCCGCTGGCGATGGAGACAGCATGCGGAAGATCCAGACGTCGCCCTACCACCTTGGCGAAAATGCCGCGGTTGAGTTGCAGAAATGGCAAACAAGAGGCGACCCGATTGCCAAATCGAAAAGCGACTACAAACGCCTGCTGGCGGAGCACGTCGACAGGCTCAGCGCGCTGCAACATCTGCTCTACGCCTCCAACCGTCACGCGCTGTTGCTGATCTTCCAGGCGATGGATGCCGCCGGCAAGGACGGCGCGATCGCGCATGTCATGTCCGGGGTCAACCCGCAGGGCTGTCAGGTGTTCAGCTACAAGCACCCGAGTGCAGTGGAGCTGCAGCACGATTTCCTGTGGCGGACAACGCGGGACCTGCCGGAGCGCGGCCGGATCGGCATCTTCAACCGCTCCTATTATGAGGAGGTGCTGATCACCCGGGTCCATCCGGAGCTGCTGGAAGCCGAGTGCCTGCCGGAACGGGCCGAGACGGACGAGGCGCTGTGGCAGGGGCGCTACCGTTCCATCCGGCACCTGGAGCGGCACCTGTTCGAGAACGGCACGCGGGTGGTGAAGTTCTTTCTGCATCTGTCGAAAGAGGAGCAGCGGAAGCGGTTTCTCGCCAGAATCGATGAGCCGGAGAAGAACTGGAAGTTCAGCATGGCGGATATCGAGGAGCGGCGGCACTGGGATGAGTATATGCGTGCCTATGAGCAGTGCCTGGGCGCAACCAGCACGCACCATGCCCCCTGGTACATCGTCCCGGCCGATGACAAGCGCGACGCTCGGCTGATCATTTCGCAGGTGATCGTGGAGACGCTGGAGCGGTTGCAGATGGCGTATCCGGCCGTCAGCGCAGAGCGGCGGAAGGAGTTAAAAGCGATACGCAAGCGGCTGGTGGACAAATAGGACCGCTGGCGATGCGTTTCTTGCCGAGGTTGATCCAGGATTTCTTGCATGCAGCCGGTCTATCCCAAAGCCGGACACGAAAGTGCCCGTCCAGGATTCATTGTTACGCAGTGTGAATTCGGCGGTTGCCTGCGGCGTCATCTTGTCCTCTGCGGCTCCGGGTCTCTGCGAACTGTGCGTTGAAAGCAGCCGCCGGCGCGGCACACGAACACCGCCGTCAGCGCCACAAGCGGTGCAACACAGAGCCCGCAGGGCTTCCCGGACGCAGAGACGACCCCTACCGCCGCATCAGTGGGTTCGGCGTTGGCTCCGCCACCTTGTGCAGCGTATTCCGGTCGGTGTGGCGGAACGGTTCCGGTCGCCCGCGTACGTTCAGCAACGTTGTCTCGTCGTAACTCCAGGTTCCGTCCGGATTCAGCGTCACCGTGATCTCGTAGGAGTCCGTCCGGAACGCGTGCTCCAGGAACGGCGTCGAGCAGATCCCGTACGTCAGGGCCCCCCGCGTCGCGTTCAGCGTAAATGAGGTGGCGTCGGCCGCGGCGGTGCCGGACGCCATGGCGATCTGCGCACGCGGAATCGCCAGCGTCTGGATCACTGTCTGCGTCGCCGGTTCCCACAGGAAGTAGCCGATCTGATGGTGATAGGTTTCCGGCGCGTCCGGCTTCCGCGCCCAGATCACGTAGTACAAGCCATAGAACAATTGCGGACCGTTGGTCTGCGGATCCAGCGGCTGCAGCTCGATGCGTTCGAGATAGTCGCGGCGCCGTTCCGGCTCTGCGTCCGGACCGGGGTGGACGTCCTTCCCTTTCATGCCTTCCCAGATCCCGGCCAGACGACGCAGCGGGCCAAGGTTGCGCAGCGTGTCAGGGTCGACGTTCGCCGGTTCGGTAAAGATGTCCTTGGGGAAGTCGCTCATGGGGTCCGTCGGGCCTTCCTGCTGGCATGGTTGCCACGCAGTATGACCCGCGCCTACCCGTGCCGGAAGTGGTATTATTGCGATACATACCGCATTGCCGGCGCCGGGCCAGCGCGGCCCTTCAGCCCAGCCCAGCGGTAACGGCGGCCAGTACTGCGTGATGCGCCTCCAGCGAGAGTGCGTCGATCGTTGCCTCCTGCCGCCGCGTCACCCCGTCGACGGCGGGCCCGTCCCGCACCATCGCCTCCAGCACCGCCCGGTCCAGCGCCGGATCCAGCGCGGCCCGCATCGCCACAGCCCACTCCGGTCGCAGCAGCGACAGCGCCGCGGCTAGCGCATAGGCGCCCCAATGCGACACGCCGGCGGCGATCAGGTGCTCCGCCGCCACGGTGCAGCCGATGCGGTCACCATGCGCAATATGCTGCTCGATGAGAAAGCGCGGCATCAGCCCCATGCCGATCTCATTGCCGCCGTCGCCGATGGCCATGGTGCGCCACGGCCCGGCAACGAACAGCCGATCGAGCGGCGCTGTATGGGCACTGATATCGACACCGCGCATGTTGTGCGGCTTGCCGTCGGCGCCGGGACCGCAGCGCTCGATCGCCAGCGCCCAGGTGATGCCAGCGTCGCGCCAGGCCTCTGTCACTGCGTCCGGCGTAGCGCCCGGCACCACCGTATCCACCGCCACCGAAGCCGCGCCAGCCCGGTCCAGTGCCACCCGCACCGCGCCGGCGCAGATCGTGTCGGTGACGACGCGGCACGCAAGGCCCGCCTGCACCAGGCCACGCGCCAGCAGCGCGGCGCCGGCGGGGCCGTCGGTCTCGGCCGCCGGCGGGTCACCGCCGGGGACAAAAAACCCGGTCACCAACCCGATGCGCGGCGCCGGCTCCGCCGCCAGCGCCGAAGCGGCGGCGAACAGCCCGCCCTGCGTGGCATCGAAAATCGGCTGCAGGCCGCGGCCGACATCGCGGTGGATGATGGCCTCGATCGCGTCGATGCGGACCCGCACGCCGGAAACCGGCTTACAGTGCCGAGAGGCTGGTATTCCGCAGATCCGTGATCAGCATGCAGCCGGGCGCGTGGGTGATGCAGAATTCCGGCTTCACCTGCGCGATCACCGCCTGGGGCGTGACGCCGCACGCCCAGAAGACCGGCAACTCGTCCGGTCCGATCGGCACGGCGTCGCCGTAATCCGGCTTGCCGATGTCGGCGATGCCGATGCTTTGCGGCAGTCCCAGATGCACCGGCGCACCATGCACCGAGGGGAAGCGCGAGGTGATCTGCACCGCCCGGATCGCGTCCCGGGGCTTCAGCGGCCGCATCGACACCACCAGCGGCCCATTGAACACGCCAGCCGGCGTGCAGGGAATGTTGGTGCGATACATCGGCACGTTGGTGCCGCAGGCGATGTGGCGGACCTCGATCCCGTCCTCGACCAGGGCCTCCTCAAAGCTGAAGGAGCAGCCGATGGCGAAGCTGACCAGGTCGTCGCGCCACACATCCAGCACGTCCGTCGGTTCGGACACGAGTTCACCGTGCCGCCAGACGCGGTAGCGCGGAATGTCGGTGCGGACGTCCAGGTTGGCGCCCAGCGTCGGGAAGCGCGGGTCGCCGGGTTCCGTCACCGCCAGCACCGGGCACGGCTTCGGATTGGCCTGGGCAAAGCGCAGGAAGTCGTTGGCGAGATCCCGCGGCAGGATCACCATGTTGGCCTGCACATTGCCCGGCGCCAGTCCGGCGGTCGGGCCGGTGAAGCCGGCGCTGCGGATGCGCAGCCGCTCCTGCTCGCCGGCATTGGCACGCAGATCGGTGATGGCATTCATCCTGGCTCTCCGTCAGTATTTCCGGTCAGGCTATCAGGCCGGTGGAAAGAATCCACAGCAGAGGAGGAAGCATGTCATGACCGATGCCCCGCGCCGCCCACCGTTCCAGTTGGGCAAACTCGGCCACATCGCACTGCATGTCGCGGATATCCCCCGCTCCCGGCGCTTCTATACCGAGGTGCTGGGTTTCGAGGTCTCGGATGAGTATGGCGCGGAGATGCAGCCCGCCGGCGCGGTGTTCCTGCGCTGCAATCCGGACCACCACGGCATCGCGCTGTTCCAGGCCACCGCCGAATGCCCGCCCGGCGCGGGCATGCATCATCTGGCGTTTGAGGTGCCGACGCTGGACGACGTGTTCCGCGTCCGCGCGCATCTGCGCCGGCACAACGTGCCGATCGACTTCGACGGCCGCCGCCGAGCCGGGGTGCAGATCGCCGTCGAGTTCCGCGACCCCGACGATCACCGGCTGGAGGTCTACTGGGGCATCGACCAGATCCAACCCGGCGAGGCTTCGCGTCCGGCCGATCAGTGGAAGGGCGCCAAGAGCCTGGAGGATGCCATCGCCGATCCGGTGATCGGCCAGGACACGCGGCTGAAGGATCCCTCCCTGGCCGGCAGCTGAAAATTCCGTCACGACGCGGGACTTGCTTTGCCGGCCTGGGGGACGGCGTGATAGTCTGCTGTGATGGGATACTGGGGCAAGGTGATCGGCAGCACGGCCGGCTTCTTTGTAGGTGGGCCGGTCGGCGCCGTGGTCGGCGCTGCCCTGGGCCATGCGGCTGACGTCGGCTCGACGCAGGGTTTCAAGCTGCCGTTCGGCAACTCCGAAGCCGTGTTCAACCCGCTGCGCGTCGCCGGGCTGCTTGGCCGCAAGGATGAGGTGTTCGCGATCGCCGTGACGGTGCTCGCCGCCAAGCTGAGCAAGGCGGACGGACCGGTGAAGCGCAGCGAGATCGACGCCTTCAAGGCCAGCTTCCGGATTCCCCCGCAATCGGCCCAGGGCATCGCCCGGATCTTCGACAATGCCCGCGACACGGCCGAGGCGTTCGAGCCCTATGCGGCGCAGCTTGGCGAAACGTTCTCCGACAACCGCGGCATGCTGGAGGAGGTGCTGCGCGCGCTGTTCGTTATCGCCCGTGCCGATGGGCCGCTGAACGGCAAGGAGCAGGCGTTCCTGCGGGTGGTCCAGCGCCGCTTCGGGCTGGACCAGGTGGCGTGGGACCGCGCCTTTGGTGGGCAATCGCGGGCGCCGGCCGGGCAGCCGGACGTCGACCCGTATCGCGAGCTTGGGGTGAACCGCTCCGCCACCGGCGAGGAGCTGCGCACGGCGTGGAAGAAGCTGATGCGGGAGAACCACCCGGATTCGCTGGCGGCGCGCGGCGTGCCGGCGGATTTCATCAAGAAGGCCAGCGACAAGGTGGCGCGGATCAACGCCGCCTGGGACCAGATCAAGCGCGAGCGCGGGCTGTAGGGTGGCGGGCTGGCCCCTGGCGGTTGCCGCACGAAGCGGTTGACGGCGGGGCGGCGCGGGTCTATGTCGCCGCCTCCCGACTGGATGGCGGCGTAGCTCAGCGGTAGAGCAGGGGAATCATAATCCCTTGGTCGGCGGTTCAAATCCGTCCGCCGCTACCATTCAGACCAACGGGCTAGCCGGGATCAGCAGGTAATTGGCGCGGCGACCGGGCAAACCTGCTACCTCGGTTCGACGCCGGCCGCTCTGCGGCAGCAAAGCCTGCACGGCGCTGGTCATCACCGACATCTCCCAATGCGTACCATGCCGGGGCGCTGCAGGTCAGCAGGATGTAACTCACGACGGGCAGCGACTCACGCGCCCACAACAGTGAGACTCGCCAGCAGTAGGTGGGCCTCGTAAAGCGCGTATAGAGATCACCCCGCAGAAATCAGGGAACGCCGGTGCCTCGCGTAGCAAACCGACTGCGGCACACCGGCAGCGCTACCTGATCCGTAAACCGCACCTCTCACGCCTGCAACCGCCTGGGGTCTTATCCGGCGACCGATCTTAGCGCGTTCTGACGACCGCCAGGCGGTTCGTCCGTCAAGGCGATGAATCACGTGCGCGTCGCGGCCCGGCGATTGGTCAAATACCGGCAGCGGTTTGTATTCGGCATAACTCAGAAGCAGGGGCAGGTTGCTGCGGACGCCATTACTTACGAGGCACCTCACCATTCTGGGTCAGATTGTGCCGATCACCCGCAGTATTCCGTTGCAAACTGCAGCTAATTCGGTGTTGAGGCGGCAGTTGCAGTATTGCACTCGATCGCCGTGCCGAAGCCCTGCAAACTGAACGTCGTTGATTCCTATGCCGCTCTGTATCGCCGCCTACTTCGCGGCACGACACGCAAATTGTTTCAGCGCAGCACAACCACAATACACTGGCGTCGGCGAGACCTGTACATCGCCAAGTCCCGGCCGACGCCAGTCGTCATGTGGTAACGGTTCGCTCTCCGGTATCTGCCGGCGGCTGATACCCAGGCCGCCGGCACATCAGGCACAGAAAACTGAAACGATCAGCCTTCGTCGTGCTGCCACTTGGAAACCAGGCCCGCCAGCATGCCACCGGCAATCGGCACGACCCAGAACAGCCAGAGCTGGGAGATATACTCCATGCCGGCGAACAGCGCCGGGCCGGTGCTGCGGGCCGGGTTAACCGAGGTGTTGGTGACCGGAATCGACACCAGGTGGATCAGCGTCAGCGCCAGACCAATCGGCAGGCCGGCAAATCCCACCGCGGCGCCACGGGACGTCGTGCCCATGATGATGTAAAGGAACATGAAGGTCATCACGAACTCGGTCACGACGCAGGACAGCACGTTGTACTTGCCCGGGCTCAGGTCGCCATAGCCGTTTGAAGCAAAGCCGCCCGGCACCCAGCCGGCCTTGCCGGACGCAATCAGGTACAGCACGGCCGCGGCGATGATCGCGCCGACCACCTGAGCAATGATGTAGGGAATGACGTGCTGATTGGCGCAGCGGCCACCGGCCCACAAGCCAAGCGTCACGGCGGGATTGAAGTGGCCGCCGGAAATGTGGCCGACGGCATAGGCCATGGTCAGCACAGTCAGGCCGAAGGCAAAGGACACGCCCAACAGGCCAATGCCGACCTGCGGGAAGGTGGCGGCCAGCACCGCGGCGCCGCACCCGGCAAACGTCAGCCAGAACGTACCGAACAACTCGGCGGTGACGCGTCTTGTCATATCATGCATCGTCTATCTCCAAACCCCTGTCTATTTATTTAAATCCCGTCGCAGGCTACTTGAGCGCCGCATTCGAGGCCGGGAATAAGCCGCAGCTATCTGGCAGGGGTGCAACGAGCAGGCAACAGGAATCTGGCCGGCAACGCGCGGCCGGCGGCGCCACAGACGCCAACCGGCAGCGCTTGGCGATCCTCGCCGGGCAGCCGGTTTCCATCGCCTGGAGGCACCCCATCCGTGGCATCGCAAGTAAAGATCGGAATGGCGGCTAAATGCGCGCCGATGCGGCAAACAACTGATGCCTCGGCGTCGCTGACGACAAGCGGGCGCGGCAGTCCGCGGCCATGCCGGTCGTGCGCACTGTCCGGAGCCGCGCCGACATCCAACGTCCGCGTCCGCATTCGTCCACGTCACACCCGCCGCGAAAGGCTTGCACGGGTGCCGTCACCGGCGGCTTCTTACCACGCCCGGCATCAGGGACTTATACCAGTCCAGGCAGGGTGCGCCGACCTGGAATAACCGGCGCGACGCCGCCAGCGGATGCTAGGCGGCGAGCTCCGCGGCGGCCACGCGGGCGGGTCGCAGGAAGTCAGGATTGAACACCTTCGTTGCCATGACCTGGCAGCGGCGCATCAGGCGGATCTCGTCGGGACCGTAATCAGCAATGGCGCGATGGATCGTGCCGAGGTGGTCCCAGATCAGCAGGTCGTTCTCGTTCCA
>JAFEFW010000632.1 GCA_018240405.1 Pseudomonadota bacterium | reverse complement strand
GGGTCGCGGCGTTCCTGCTACCGGTGCAGCGACTGCATCACCGCCTCAAAATCCAGCACCGGGGTCATCGAATACGCCGCCACATCATCCGGCGGGACCGTATCGCCCGCCGCGCCGACCGCGCCACCGCCGATCCGCAGCAGGTAGTCCCGCATCTCCGCCAGACGTACCGACCCCGGCGCCAGCGCGCCGAAATGCACCATGCCCCGGCGGTCCGCCTCATCCAGCCCGTCCTCGACCGGCTTCAGGTATGGCGTCAGCAGGTCGCCGTCGATCTGCACCAGCCGGAAGGAGACATAGTTGGCAACCGCCTGCTCCGCGTCCGGCAACACTTCCCGGCCGAACAGGGAGGCCCGGTTGCGCATGATGCGGCCGATCAGTTCGAGCACGTGCCCGTGCCGGCTGAGGTTCGGGATTCCCATAACGGACGTGGAGAAGGCCTGCAGTTCCTCGGGATCCCACGCATCGTCACGCACCAGGTCCGCGCCGTAGCTGGACGCCACCGCCGGCACCGCGGACGGTGCATTCGGCGCGGCGATCCGCTCTGCCTTGGCCAGCGCCTCCAGCATCGGACTGACCGGACGGTCGAAAATGACGTCGGTATCGACATAGAGCAGCGGCTGGAAGGTCCAGCCGTCACGCCAGCCAATGATCGCCAGTCGAGCGGCGCGCCAGGCCGTGAGGTCGACAGCCTCTGAGTTGATTACCACCATGGTGCCGCGCATCGCGGCCGGCTTCAGCGCCTTGATCTCATCGACAGAGCGGTCGGTCAGTACCGCGATGTCTGCCTCATACGCGCCGGGTCCGATGAGCGATTGCAGGCTGACCGCCAGTTCGTCGACCGAACCGGCATCGCCGTAGGCGGTGTAGAAGATCATCGGCCGGTAACGGAACAGCCGGTCGATTCGCCAGCCATCCCGCAACAGGGTCATCCGATGCGGATATTCGGTCAGGTCGAACGGGATGTTCCAGCGCAGGTCGATCACCACCGACCCGATCCGTACAATGAAACCCGGCAGCAATTCGCCGCGCAGCGGCCCCACCGCCTCCTCGGACTGCACCAGCCAGCGCGCCGCCAGCAATTCCCGCACAGCCTCGAAGTCGGCATTGGTGATCGCGAGGAAGGAAGCGGTCGAGTCGATGGTGCCGGTGAGCAGGTCGACGGACTCACCAGGCGCCTTGGCGACCAGCACGCGGCCGGTGTGTGAGAGCAGCAGGCTGCGATGATCCGGTGCACGGGTGAACGACCAGCCGGCCATCGGGCCTTCGGACAGCGTCAGGTTCAGGTGATCGATGTCATTCCGCAGCAGGTTCAGCAGCGTTACCTGCAGTACGCGATCCAGTTCACCCAGCGAAAGCAGGTCAACGTCATCGAAGGGACCAAGCACAGGCCGATGGATAACGACGCCGTCGGCCCGTCTTCGGCATAGGACGGTACCATGCCAGGTGAGCAGGTAGGTGATGGCACAGGCTCCGTTTTCTCTCTTGGCCCATCCGCCGCCCGGCGCGAATGTGCGTCGGCGATACCGCAGGCACAACCATAGCTAGACGAACAGGGGGCAACGTGACAACACGAATAGGCATTGCCGGCATCACCGGGCGCATGGGCCACTTGCTGGCGGCCGAGGTGGCGGCCGCCGGCGCGGTGCTCTCGGGTGGCTGGGGTCGCCCCGAACCGACCAGTACCCTGTCGCCGGACGTGACCATCTTTCCGGACATCGCGTCGCTCGCGGCCGCATCCGACGTGGTGCTGGACTTCACCAATGCCGCCACCGCCCAGGGTTCGGCCAAGGCGTTGGCTGCGGCCGGCACGCCGTGGGTCCTCGGCACGTCGGGCCTGTCGGCTGCCGATGAGGCAGCGGTGGCCGAGGCGGCGACCCGCATCCCGGTGGTCTACGCCTCCAACTTCTCGGCCGGCGTGAACCTCGTGCTGGCACTGGCGGAGCGCATGGCCGCGGCGCTGCCGGCCGAGACCTACGACGCCGAGATCGTCGAGATGCACCACCGGCAGAAGGTGGATTCGCCGTCCGGCACCGCCGTCGGCATGGGGCGCGCGGTTGCCGCCGGCCGCGGCGTGAAGCTGGAGGACGTGATGGAGAGCGGCCGCCACGGGCACACCGGCGCGCGCAAGACCGGCGGCATCGGCTTTGCCGCGCTCCGTGGCGGGCAGGTCGTGGGCGAGCACACGCTGATCTTCGCGTCGGGTACGGAGCATATCGAACTCACGCACAGAGCCTTCGACCGGCGAACCTTCGCCACGGGTGCGGTACGCGCGGCGCTGTGGGTCGTCGGCAAGCCGGCCAGGCTGTACTCGATGATGGACGTGCTGGGCATGAAGTAGCGTCGCGGGCGCTGCGTGCGGTTGGGTGTCAGCAAATAGGTCATTGCTGCAGCCCGGGCGGCGATGCCGGGGCGCCCCCGCCGTGTTTCATCCCGGCTGCCGGACGGGCGCATGCAGCGCGCGCTGCACGCCCGTCGGGTCGCCGGCAATGGCCCGCAGATAGGCGCGCGCCAAAATAATACGAGTCCGGCGCCTTCGTGGATTCGCGGCTTCGTGGTGTGTTTTTTCAGGGCGCCGCCCGCACCGGCGTCACCCGGACCATGACCGTCACCGCTCAGGAAGACTCCCTCAGGAGGCGGGGGAACATCCCGCAACCCCGCCCCGGAGCGGCAGTTTCCGCGACGTGATTGCCTTGACCCATGGAGCGGATTCCGCCACACAGCGGCGACTTTGGCATCCTGCCGGCGGTTGCCTCGCGGCGACCGTAACCATCCCCACGTGAGTGAGCCGTATGCGAGACACGGGTGAGTATCTTTTTACCTCGGAATCCGTCTCCGAGGGCCATCCGGACAAGGTTGCCGACCGGATCAGCGACACCGTCCTGGACGCATTCCTGGCGGCCGACCCGTACTCCCGCGTCGCCTGCGAAACCCTTGTCACCACCAACCGCGTGGTACTGGCCGGCGAAACCCGCGGCCCCGAGTCGGTGACGCCGGAACTGCTGTGCCACCTGACCCGGCTGGCGATCAAGGACATCGGCTACGAGCAGGACGGCTTCCACTGGCAGAATGCCGACATCGCCTGCCACCTGCACAGCCAGTCCGCCGACATCGCCCAGGGCGTGGACAGCGCCGGCAACAAGGACGAGGGCGCCGGCGACCAGGGCATCATGTTCGGCTACGCCTGCCGCGAGACCGAGACGCTGATGCCGGCGCCGCTGTACTACGCGCATGAAATCCTGCGCACCATCCGCGACCTGCGCAAGGCCGGCGACCGCTCCGTCCATGGCCTGCTGCCGGACGCCAAGAGCCAGGTGACGCTGCAGTATATCGACGGCAAGCCGGTGCGGGCGACGTCGGTGGTGGTATCCACCCAGCACGAGGCGGGGATGGAGCAGGCCGAGATCAAGCGCCTGCTCTGGCCGCTGGTCGAAGCGACGCTGCCGAAGGGCTGGATGTGCCCCGAGGCCGAGTTCCACGTGAACCCGACCGGCCAGTTCGTCATCGGCGGTCCGGACGGCGATTGCGGCCTGACCGGCCGCAAGATCATCGTCGACACCTATGGCGGCGCCTCGCCGCATGGCGGCGGCGCGTTCAGCGGCAAGGACCCGACCAAGGTGGACCGCTCCGCCGCCTATGCCTGCCGCTACCTGGCGAAGAATGTCGTCGCCTCGGGGCTGGCGGACCGCTGCACGCTGCAGATCAGCTACGCCATCGGCGTCTCCCGCCCGCTGTCGGTCTATGTCGACCTGCACGGCACCGGCAAGGACGTCGATGAAGCGAAGCTGGAGAAGGCGCTGCGCGACGCCATGAACCTGTCGCCGCGCGGCATCCGCGAGCATCTGAAGATGAACCGCCCGATCTATGTGCCGACCTCGGCCTATGGCCATTTCGGCCGCGAGCCGGACGACGACAAGGGCACCTTCACCTGGGAGCGGACCGATCTGGTGCCGGCGCTGAAGGCGGCGTTGGGCCGATAACGCCGGATCCAAAGGACGCGGCGGCGGACGCCATCAAGGTCAAGCCGCCGCCGGACCGGCTGTACGGGCGCAGCCGCGGCCACAAGCTGCGCCCCCGCCAGGTCGAACTGCTCAACGTCACCCTGCCGCGGCTGGAGTTCCGGCTGGCCGATCCCCTGCCCTCGCCGCTCTGGGTCGAGGTTGGTTTCGGCGGCGGCGAGCATGCGCTGGCGCAGGTGCGCGCGCATCTCGAGGCCACGCTGATCGCCTGCGAGGTCTTCGAGAACGGCATCTGCTCACTGCTTTCCGCGCTGGTGCCGGTCGACGGCCAGGAGGCCTGGGCGGCGCTACCGCCCAATCTGCGCCTGTGGACCGACGATGCGCGCCTGCTGCTGCGCGAACTGCCGGACGCCAGTGTCGACAGGCTGTTCCTGCTGTTCCCCGATCCGTGGCCGAAGGCTCGCCACGCCAAGCGCCGCTTCGTGCATCCGGAGAACCTGGCGCTGCTGGCCCGCGTGATGAAGCCCGGCGCCGAATGGCGCATCGCCAGCGACGATCCGACTTACCAGGCCTGGGTGCGGGAGGTCATGGCCGGCCAGACGCTGTTCCGCGGTGGCGAGCCCGCCACTGTCCGCCCGGACGGTTGGCCGCCGACGCGCTACGAGGCGAAGGCGCTGCGGGCCGGCCGCCAGCCGCTGTACTGGTCGTTTTTCCGCGTCTGAAGCAGGTCAGATATTCTTTCGTATTCGCGGGCGATCCGCCCTTGCACCCATGGGGGCTGGTGGCTATACCCGCGCCTCACCGGTTCGGGGCCGTAGCTCAGTTGGGAGAGCGCCTGAATGGCATTCAGGAGGTCAGGGGTTCGATTCCCCTCGGCTCCACCAGGAATCCCGCCGGTTAGCGTCCGCACTGTCATTGACATCATTGCGCCAGCCGTATGCGGCTTGGCCGCGCAACCAGCCTGCATAAGCATGCAGCGAGCGGCGTGTTGTTACCCGCTGCCGCGGCTGGCTTGAGCCGGCACAGGCGCTGAAATTCAAGACGAACGGCGCTGTCGCATCTGGTGGTCGATGCCGCTCCGGCGCTGCCTGTGCCGGTGCAACTGCTTTCATTTCATGCGGCGGTCGTGGAGCGGGCCGGGTCAGGCGGGCGCCGTTACTGTCGCCAAAATGCGATGGCGCCGGCAGACCTGCGGCCGCAAGGACGAGAGAGCATCACCAGGCAAACCGTTGCGTATTCCGCTCGAATCGGCTTGTCTTTCAAACTGCAAATGGAAACTGTCCGCGCACGGGGGAGTCGAGGCTATGGGTTTGATGACACGCCGCCTGCTGCTGGCAAGTGCCGCTGCCACGGCCGCATCGCCCGGCCCGTCCGCCGCGGCAGACCGCCCTGCCCTGCCGATCCCGCCGGAACTCCGGCCAGATGCGAGCGGGTCGGTCACGCTCGATATCCGCCCTGGCACAATGACATTCCTGCCCGGACGCCGGACACCGACCTACGGCGTCAACGGGCCGTTCCTCGGGCCGGCGCTGCGCGTCCGCCGT
Organism: Pseudomonadota bacterium; assembly: GCA_018240405.1. Classification (GTDB taxonomy): domain Bacteria; phylum Pseudomonadota; class Alphaproteobacteria; order Acetobacterales; family Acetobacteraceae; genus Rhodopila. Next base: position 45,056 of record JAFEFW010000632.1, on the reverse strand, counting down.
GGCCAGACCGTGGCAGCCCGCGTCACCAATGCGCTACCGGAAGATACGACCCTGCACTGGCACGGGCTGATCATCCCGGGCGAAGCGGACGGCGGTCCGCATCGCATCCTTCGGCCGGGCCAGCGCTGGGAGGTGAAACTGGCCATCGACCAGCCCGCCGCCACGTTGTGGTTCCACCCGCACATGTACCCGACCACCGCACACCTGGTGACCAAAGGCATCGCCGGGCTGCTGATCGTCGACGATGACGAGACCGACCGTCTGGCGCTGCCGTCCCGCTGGGGCGTCGACGACATTCCGGTGGTGATCCAGGACCGCCGCTTCCGGCCGGACGGCAGCTTCTTTGAGCGATTCAACATCATCGCCGTCACCAACGGCTATATCGGCGACACCGTTCTGGTGAACGGCGCGATCCAGCCGGAGGCCCGCACCGCCCGCGGCTGGCTCCGCCTGCGGCTGCTGAACGGCTCGAATGCCCGCAGCTACATCCTGACGACATCCGATGCGCGCCCGCTCTTCGTCATCGGCTCCGACGGTGGATTGCTGGCCGCGCCGGTCGAGCTGAAGCAGCTCCCGATCCACGCCGGCGAGCGGTTCGAGGTGATGGTCGACGCCCGCAACGGCGTTCCCTTCGATCTGCTGACCCTGCCGGTATCGCAGCCGATCATGCGGCTGCCGCCGTTCGACCAGCCGCTGAAGCTGCTGACCCTCCGGCCCGATGGCGCAGACGGGTCCGGCCAGCTTCCCTCGGCGTTGGCCACGCTGCCGCCATTACCAGTGCAGTTGCCTCCGGTCAGCCAGGAACTGGTCATGGACATGTTCCGCGACATGCAGGGCATGATGCCTCTGCAGAAGGCAGGGCTGGTCGCCATGGCCGGCGGCGGCCGCATCGATCCGGCGGTCGTCGCGCGGGTGACCGACCTGATCGTCAACGGCAAGCCGTTGGGCAGGGCGGAGCAACTGTCGTCGAATGGGGTGAACGGCAAGCCCTTTGCGATGCATGAGCCCGGCTTCACGGCTGCCCTGAACCAGCCACTGCGCTGGCGGATCGCCGAAGGCAGCGACCGCATGATGCATCCGGTGCACATCCACGGCTGCCAGTTCCGCATCCTGTCGCAGGATGGCAAGCCGCCGGAGGCGCATAGGGCGGGTTGGAAGGACATCGCGCCCATTTCCGGCGGCGGCAGCAGCGAGATCCTGGTCCGCTTCCCGTACCGCGCCGGCCGCGATGCCCCTTACATGGCGCATTGCCACATCCTCGAGCACGAGGACTCCGGCATGATGGCGCAGTTCACCGTGGCCTGACCGCAGGCGATGGGCTCGGCCGCGCGCCCATCGCCATTGCCTCGCGCAGCACGCGGGAAGCAACCCCAGGACCTTCGTGCCATCGTGGTGCAATGTCCGTCCTGTCGTAAGACGACGCCGCACCGGCATCGATGCCCATTGGCAAGAGCCGGAAAAAATGCTGCGCTGCATGCAAAGACGAAATTGAGCCAGGGCGCGAGCGGCGGCCGCGCTCAACCATCCGGCAATGGAGAAGAATCATGCAGCTCGCGACGCGGAAGGTGTACGACGTGGTCGTGGTTGACCTGACCGGCAGCCTGGACTCCCATTCCGCTGGCGAAATCGGCGACCAGCTGACAGCCATTGCCCAAGGTGCCGACAAGCACGTCCTGCTCAACCTGGAAAAAGTCGAATATGTCAGCAGCGCCGGGCTGCGGATCATCCTGCGGGCGGCCAAGCTGCTGCAGAATGCGCATGGTGAAATGAAACTGTGCGCGGCGCAGGAAACGGTCAAGGATGTCATGCTGACGGCTGGATTTGACAGCCTGCTGAAACTCTACGATTCCGAAAAGGACGCGTTCGCTGCGTTTAGCGGCTGATTGTCCGCCGCAATACCCGGCCTGCGCGGTTTCGGCACCGGTTCCATTGCCAGGCTGGCGGCGCAGTGCCTATAAAACCGTCTCGCTGGCCGTCACGGCGCGACGGCGGGCAGCTGGCTGCTGCATCCGCATCGGTGGCGGGCGGCTCGTTCCGGCACAACCTTGGCACGTCCCTACCCGGTTGGAACATTCTGATGGAAATGCAAACCCAGGCACTCAGCGGCGGCATCACCAAGCTGGCTTTGTCCGGACGGTTCGACATCATGGGTGCGCAGCAGATCGATTCCGCCTTCAAGGGCATGATCGCCGACCACAGCAAGATCATCATCGACATGGAGAAGGTGCCGTTCCTCGCCTCCATGGGCATCCGCACCCTGATCATGGGCGCCAAGACGATGAAGTCGAAGGGCGGCAAGATGGTGCTGTTCAACCCGACCTCGGATGTCGAGGCGGTGCTGACGGACAGCGGCACCGATACGATCATCCCGATCGCGCATGACCTGAACGCGGCAATCGCCGCGGTGTCCGGCTGACCCGGCCGCTCCCCCGGCAAGGCGCCCCAGCGCGTGTCCGAGACACTCAGCGTTCCCGCAGACATGGACGAATTGCCGCGGATCTTCCAGTGGACGGAGGAGATCGCCACCAAGGCAACGCTGCCGGACTGGACACGCTACGCGCTGCTGCTGTGCATCGAGGAAGCGGTGTCCAACGTCATCCGCTACGGCTACCCGGATGACCATCGCGACATCGGCAAGGACAAGGTGCACCTGACGCTCGACTGGGACGCCGATGCCGCGACGCTGACGATCGAGGACCAGGGCGTCCCGTTCGACCCGCGCGAGCTGGCTGCGCCGACGCTGCCCAAGACCGTGGAGGAAGCGAAGATCGGCGGCCTGGGCATCCACCTGATGCGCCGCTACGCCGAGAAAATGGACTATCAGCGCGACGGCGAGGCCAACCGCCTGACGCTGCGGATCAGGCGCAGCGCCGTCGAGTCACGCTAAGCGGCCAAGACCGAACAGCCGCAACTGGAGGACGTCGTCCGTTGCGACGCCATCCGGGATAAGAACAATCAAGAACCCCGGCCTTAACCGATTTCAGCCGTGACCCGGACCGACGACCGACGCCGGCCATGCAACGGGCCGAGCGCCGCTCCAAAACACAGCACGAGCGGGGCGTTGTCAGGGGACTCGCTGCAGCGCCGGGACAGTCGGCACGCACCATCCCATTGATCGCGATACAGGTGTGGCGGCCAGGACAGCGTGAAGCGCCCCGGGGCACCACCACGTCGGCGCCACGACATCGGCGCCATTACGCACCGCATCCCCGCGTGCACCGAACCGGGAAGCGCTATAAGGAAGCAGATCGACTCCAGCGCCACCCGCCCGGAAGGACAAGTCATGTCAGCCACCGCCCTGCCGAACGCGACCGTGACCGCCGCCTACGAAGCCATGACCCCAGGGTCCGCCGCCCTCGCCGCCAAGGCGCGGCAACTGCTTCCCTCCGGCATTGCGCATGATGGGCGCAACCAGGACCCCTACCCGCTCTATGTCCAGCGCGCCCTGGGCCCGGTGAAGTGGGACGTCGATAACAACCGCTACGTCGACTATTTCGGCGGCCACGGCGCGCTGATCCTCGGCCACAACCACCCCACCGTCATGGCCGCCGTGCAGGAGGCGCTCAGCCGCGGCACGCATTTCGGCGCCTGCCACGAATTGGAAGTGCGCTGGGCGGAGCTGATCACCCAGATGGTGCCTTCGGCGGAGCGGGTGCGCTTCACCTCCTCCGGCACCGAAGCCACGCTGATGGCGCTGCGCCTCGCCCGAGCGCTGACCGGGCGGGAGAAGATCGTGCGCTTCCGCGGCCATTTCCACGGCTGGAACGACCACATGACCAGCGGTTACTCCAATCATTTCGATGGTTCCGCGACCTCGGGCGTCGTGCACGGCCTGTCGGACTCGGTGCTGCTGGCCGATCCGAACGACGTCGCCGGCATCACCCGAATCTTCAGCGACCACAAGGACATCGCTGCGGTCATCATCGAGCCGACCGGCGCCAGCTTCGGCAAGATGCCGGTCGTGCCGTCCTTCCTGCAGGTGCTGCGCGACCTGACGACGCAGGCCGGCGCCATCCTGGTCTTCGATGAGGTGGTCACCGGCTTCCGCGTCTCGCCCGGCGGCATGCAGGCGGAATGCGGCGTCATCCCCGACATGACCACGCTGGCGAAGATCGTTTCCGGCGGCCTGCCTGGCGGCGCCGTGGTGGGGCGCAAGGACCTGCTGGACTGGCTCGACTTCAAGGTTTCCGCCGCCAAGGGGCAGGAGAAGATCTACCACCCCGGAACCTTCAATGCGAACCCGGTCTCCGCCGCCGCCGGCATAGCCACGCTGGAGATCCTGCAGAGCACCGACGCCTGCGCCAGGGCCAACGCGTTCGGCGAAGAAGTGCGCCGGCGGATGAATGCGGTGCTGGAAGAGGAAGGCGTGAAGTGGGCAGTCTACGGCACCTATTCCGGGATGCACATCTACACCAACCCGGAGGGCGCCGACATCACTCCGTCCACCTTCGATGCGGTGCAGTTCATTCCAAACATGATGAACAAGCCGCGCGGCGCCGGCATCACCAGCCAGGTGCGCCTCGGCCTGCTGGTCAACGGCGTCGATATGAATACCGGCCCGTCCGGTACCATCTCCGCCATGCACGGCGAGGAGGAGATGGCGATCACCGTGGACGCTTTGCGTGCCACGGTGCGGGCGCTGCGGCGGGAGGGGCTGCTGCACTGATCGGCTGCCTCGCTCTCGACTGTGATGTCCGTCGTGTGCCGGCGCAACGAAGCGTTGAAACAGGCAGGGACGTCCATTGCTATCTCGTGATGACGAGTGATCCTGGGGTCGAGCCCCTGGATACGGGGGGCGTGGCGCCTTAATCGTTTACGCAACGACTGAATTCGCCGGCCCCCGAACCGGACATCCACGACTGAGTCTTAGGTTCACCGACCGGCCTCAGCCAGTCGCGCGATCACCGTGCAGCGCATCCGGCCACGTCGCCCCCCTGCACAGCCACCCACGGAACCGTCTACCCTGCCAACGTCTTGTCCCGTGTGGCAATCCTGTGCTGGATCGAACCGTTTCGTCGTTTTTTGGTCAGTCGGTGCCCATGATTTCATCGACCGCCGGAACCTGAAGGAGGGAGCATGACCGACGAGGACGCTGTCCGCCTGGCGCTGGAAGTCGCGCGCAAGGCTCGCGCTGCCGGCAACCACCCGTTCGGCGCCATTCTCATCGGGCCCGACGGCGCCGTGCTGATGGAATCCGGCAATACGCATGGCGATACCGGCGACCGCACCGGCCATGCCGAACGCGTGCTGATGACGCGCGCCAGCCTCGCCTATAGCGCCGAATTCCTCGCCGGCTGCACCATGGCGGTCAGCGCCGAACCCTGCGCCATGTGCGCGGGGGCCGCCTACTGGGCCGGTATCGGCCGCGTCGTCTACGGCCTGTCGGAAAAGCGCCTGAAGGACCTGATCGGCCCGCATCCCGACAACCTGACCATGGATCTGCCGTGCCGTACGGTGCTCCGCGCTGGACAGCGCCGGATCGACGTGGTCGGCCCCTTGCTGGAAGCCGAGTGCCTCACCGTGCATGACGGCTTCTGGTGATGGCCGGCTCGGCAAACCGGTGGCGCATCGATTGCATGGAATCCGCCGCAGGCTTGCGAAGAAAGGTGACAACGAGCAGAGCGGCCGGCGCCGCCATGGCCCGTCCATCGCACGACGCGTTCTTGTCGCAACCGGCGACCTCGACCACGGAGTAGTTCATGCAACGACGCCAGTTCACCCGTCTGCTTGGCGCCACCGCCGCGGCCGCCACCCTGCCCGCGCTGATCCCGCCGGTCCAGGCGGCGGACCCGCTGAAAATCGGCTTCATCTATGTCGGGCCGGTCGGCGATTTCGGCTGGAGCTATGAGCACGATCTCGCCCGGCAGGAGGCGGCCAAACATTTCGGCGATAGGATCAAGACGACCTATGTCGAGAATGTGCCGGAAGGTCCTGACTCCGAAAAAGTGCTGAACGACCTGGCCAACCAGGGCAACAAGCTGATCTTCGCCACCTCGTTCGGGTTTATGAACTACACGCTCGCTTCGGCCAGGAAGCACCCCGACACGTTCTATGAGCATGCCACCGGCTACAAGCGCGCGGCCAATGTCTCCACCTACAATATTCGTTTCTACGAAGGCCGTTTCGTGCAGGGCGTGATTGCCGGCAAGCTCAGCAAGTCCGGCGTCGCCGGCTATGTCGGCTCCATTCCGGTACCGGAAGTGGTGCAGGGCATGAACGCCTTCATGCTCGGCATGCTGTCGGTCAATCCGAAGGCGCGCCTGAAATTCATCATGATCAACTCCTGGTATGATCCGCCGAAGGAGGGCGATGCGGCGAAGGCGCTGATGGACCAGGGCTGCGATATCATCACCCAGCATACCGACTCGCCGGCACCGCTGCAGGCTGCCGCCGCACGCGGCATCAAGGCGTTCGGCCAGTCCACCGACATGACGCGGTTCGCGCCCACCACGCAGTTGACCGCCAGTGAGGACATCTGGGGGCCCTACTACATCAAGCGCATCCAGGACGTGCTGGACGGCAACTGGAAGAGCACCGACACCTGGGGCGGTTTCGCCACCGGCATGCTGAAGCTGTCACCCTTCGCCAACATGCCCGATGATGTAAAGGCGCTGGCCGAGAGCACGCAGGCGGACATCAAGGCCGGCAAGAACAAGGTCTTTGTCGGCCCGATCACCGACCAGTCCGGTGCGGTGAAAGTGCCGGCCGGCGTGGTGATGGACGACGGCGCGTTGAACGCGATGCAATGGCTGGTGCAGGGGATTGAGGGCAAGCTGGGTTGACGGTGCCGGACGGGCCAGGCCGTGCGACATCGCACCTCGGCCACCAGAGTGCCAATCTCCTCGTAATGACCCGACTCCGTCCTCCATCGCTCATCTCGCGAGCACCGTCACGTGCTCTTCGCCATGGTCGGCGAAGGCCGACCACCGACGACCCTGGCTCGGCGGCACGGACCTACATGTATCCAGCGCCGCAAGGCGTGTGTGGTCGGCCTTCGCCGACCATGACGAGAGATATGTGCCAGCGCCTTCAACGCGGCGGGCTGTATCGATTCCCCCGACCGGTCGCCGACGCATGACCCAAGCCGCCCCGCAGACCCCGCTGCTGCAGATGCGGGGGATGACCAAGCAATATCCGGGCTGCCTCGCCAACGACCATGTCAACCTGACCATCCAGCGCGGCGAAATTCACGCGCTGCTGGGCGAGAATGGCGCCGGCAAGAGCACGCTGGTGAAAACCATCTACGGCATCGTCAAGCCGGATGCCGGCGAGGTGACCTGGGAAGGCCAGCCGATCACCATCCAGAACCCCGGCCACGCCCAGCGCCTGGGCATCGGCATGGTGTTCCAGCACTTCTCGCTGTTCGAGGCGCTGACGGTGGCCGAGAACATCGCCCTTGGCCTGGGCAGCGCGAAGGATCGCGCCGGGTTGCGCGCGCGCATCGTGAAAGTCTCCAACGAGTACGGCCTGCCACTGGATCCGGACCGCGTCGTGCACGACCTGTCGGTCGGCGAGCGCCAGCGCATCGAGATCGTCCGCTGCCTGCTGCAGCGCCCGAAACTGCTGATCATGGACGAGCCGACATCCGTATTGACGCCGGCCGAGGTGCAGACGCTGTTCGTCACGCTGCGCCGCCTGGCCTCCGAGGGCTGCTCGATCCTCTACATCAGCCACAAGCTGGAGGAAGTCAGAGCGCTCTGCTCCGCCGCCACGATCATGCGCCTGGGACGCAACGTGGCCGAGGTGGTTCCGGCTACGAAGACGGTGAAGGAACTGGCGGAGATCATGATCGCCATGGACCTGAACGCACCGACCCCGCGCCCGCCCATGGCGCCAGGCGCCCGGCCGCGGCTGGTGCTGGACCGGTTGACCGTACGCTCGCCGCACCAGTTCGGTACCGATCTGAAGCAGGTTTCGCTGACGCTGGCCGGCGGCGAAATCCTCGGCATTGCCGGCATTGCCGGCAACGGCCAGAGCGAGCTGATGGACGCGCTGTCGGGCGAAATCCTTGCGGGCCATCCGGCAAACATCGTGATCGACGGCACGCCGGTTGGCCTGCTGGGACCGCACGAACGCCGCCGGCTGCGTGGTTGCTTCGTTCCCGAAGAGCGCAACGGTCACGGCGCCGTGACCACCATGACGCTGGCAGAGAACGCCTTCCTGTCCAGCTACATCCGCAATGCGCTGGTCCGTTTCGGCGTCATCGACAGCAGGAAGACGCACGCCTTTGCGCAGGACATCATCCAGCGTTTCGACGTCCGCACCACGGGTCCGAAGGCGCAGGCACGCTCGCTGTCCGGCGGCAATCTGCAGAAATTCCTGGTCGGCCGTGAAGTGCTGCAGCAGCCCAGCGTCCTGGTGATCAACCAACCGACCTGGGGCGTCGATGCCGGCGCGGCACTGGCGATCCATGAGGCGATCATGCAACTGGCCGCACAGGGTGCCGCCGTCATCATCATCTCCCAGGACCTCGACGAGATTTTCGTGCTGGCCGACCGGATTGCCGTCATGGCCGGCGGCCATCTCTCCGACCCGATCCCGACCCGCGATGCCACCGTGGAATCGATCGGGCGCCTGATGGGCGGGGGCGGTGCAGCCGTCCACACCGCACCGGCGGAACCCGCGCATGCTTAAGGTCGAGGCGCGGGGTTCCGAGTCGCGGTTCTGGCGCTACGCCTCGCCGGTGCTGGCGCTGCTGCTGACCGGGGTCACCACCAGCCTGATCTTCCTGGCCATGGGCCGCCCGCCCGCGACCACGGTCTACACATTCCTGATCCAGCCGCTGATCCAGCAGGATGGAATGTCGGCGCTGGCGGTGAAGGCGGCGCCGCTGATCATCATGGGCGTCGGCCTGTCGCTGGCCTATCGGGCCAATGTCTGGAACATCGGCACCGACGGCCAGTTCAACCTTGGCGCCATCTGCGGCGGCGGTATCGCGCTGGCGCTCCCCGACCTGCCGATGATCCTGCTGTTCCCGGCGGTCCTGCTCGCCGGCCTGATCGGCGGCGCCGCCAATGGCGGCCTGGTGGCCTGGTTGCGGATACGCTTCAACGCCAACGAGATCCTCACCAGCCTGATGTTCGCCTACATTACCAACTACCTGCTGATCTGGCTGGTCACCGGCCCCTGGCGCGACCCGATGGGGTTCGGCTTCCCGCAGACGGCGATGTTCTCAGATAGCGCGGCCGGGCCGCGGCTGATCGCCGACACCAACCTGCATCTGGGCATCGTCCTGGCGCCGCTGGTCGCGGTCGGGCTGTGGTTCATGCTGGAGAAGTCGCTGCTGGGCTTCCAGTTCCGGGTGCTGGGCCAGGCGACGCGCGCCGCCCGCTTCGCCGGCTTCCGTGAGCACCGCCTGGTGTGGATCGCCATGCTGATCAGCGGCGGGCTGGCGGGACTGGCCGGCATCCTGGAGGCGACCGGCACGCTGAACCAACTGACGACGACGCTGTCGCCCGGCTACGGATTCACCGCCATCATCGTTGCCTTCCTGGGCCGGCTGAACCCGCTGGGCTGCATCCCCGCCGGGCTGCTGCTGGCGCTGACCTATCTGGGCGGCGACGCGGCGCAGATCCGGCTTGGCCTGCCCAACGCGGTGACCGGCATCTTCCAGGGGATCCTGCTGTTCTACCTGCTGGGCTGCGACTTCCTGCTGCTCAACCGCATCACCTGGCGCGCGGCGGCCGCGCGGGGCGTGCCATGACCGAGGTGCTCGTTGCCTTCCTGGTCAGCACCATCGTCGCCTCGACGCCGCTACTGCTGGCCGCCACCGGCGAACTGGTGGTAGAGCGGGTCGGCGTACTGAACCTGGGCGTCGAGGGCATGATGCTGGCCGGCGCCATCGCCGCCTTCGCGGTCGCCCACCTCACCGCTACCAGCACGCTGGGCATCCTGGCTGCTATCGCCGCCGGCGTGCTGCTGGCGCTGATCTTCGCGGTGGTCGCGCTGACGCTGCAGGCGAACCAGACCGCGACCGGGCTGGCGCTGACCATCTTCGGACGCGGCTTCAGCGCCTTGCTGGGCGCGGGCTTTGTCGGCATCCCCGCCAGCCCGCTGCCGAAGCTGCGCCTGCCTGTGCTGTCGGACCTTCCTGTTCTCGGGCCGGTGCTGTTCAGCCACGACGTGCTGGTCTACCTCGCGCTGCTCCTGCTCTGCCTGGTCGCCTGGTGCATCCGCCGCACGCATCTGGGCCTGATCATGCGGGCGGTGGGCGACTCGCACGACGCGGCGCATGCGCTGGGCTACAAGGTGCTTGCCATCCGCTACGCCGCCGTCGCCTTCGGCGGCGCGCTGGCCGGCCTGGCCGGCGCCTATATGTCGCTGTCCTACACGCCGATGTGGGCGCAGGACATGACCGCCGGCCGCGGCTGGGTGGCGCTGGCGCTGGTCACCTTCGCTGCCTGGCGGCCGTTCTGGCTGCTGATCGGCGCCTGGTTCTTCGGCGCGCTGATGTACCTTTCGCTCTACGTCCAGGCTCTGGGGCTGTCGATCCCGTCGCCCTTCCTCTCGGCAGTGCCCTATATCGGCACCGTCGTCGTGCTGGTACTGATCTCCCGCGACCGCCGCCGCATCCGGCTGCACCGGCCGGCCATGCTGGGCCGTCCGTTCCAGTCGCGGACATAGGCCGGCGGCATCGCCCTTCGTACGGAGCAGCCGCCTGCACGCGTGGAGCGTGAGCGCCCGTTGCGCCACGGCGGCAGGCCCGGGTGCGGCGGCAAGGGCAGCTTGAAACGCAAAGCGGCGAAGGGCGCCAAGAAGATTCCGGGGCTGACGCGGAAACCGGTACCGTCGTAAGGGTGACGCACGCCAAACGAGCGATCAACGTCTTCGCGCGCTTCGTCCCTTTGCGTTGAATCATCCAGACTGACCGTGTGTTCTGCCCGATCCCGTGCCCGGCGCATCGCCCGCTCCGTCGGGCCGGATCAAGCGATTCCCCTGCTCCGCCACGTTCCTGTGCTTGACGCCGAGGCCGTCCCGGCCCTAAACCCCCGCCCCTGGATGGCGGGCGTAGCTCAGTTGGTAGAGCGCCAGGTTGTGGTCTTGGATGCCGTGGGTTCGAGTCCCATCGCTCGCCCCATCCTCCGTTCTCGCACATGACGAAGACCGCGGGCCTGGTGCTGGCCGGCGGGTCGGCGCAGCGCATGGGCGGCGGCGACAAGCCGCTGCGCCTGCTGCACGGCCGCACGCTGCTGGAGCACGTGCTGGCGGCACTGGACGTGACGCGGGTGGCGATCAGCGCCAACGGCGACCCGGCGCGCTTCGCCCGCTTCGGCCTGCCCGTGCTGCCGGACACGGCGTTCGCCGGACGCGGCCCCCTGGCCGGCGTCCTGGCCGGCCTGGACTGGGCGGAGCGGGAGGGCGCCGATGCGCTGCTGACCGTGCCGGGCGACACGCCGTTCATTCCGCTCAACCTCGCGGCAACCCTGGCGCCCGCACCCGCCACTGCGGAAAGCCTCGGCCAGAAACACAATCTTGTCGCGCTGTGGCCGGTCAGCGCGCGGGCGGCATTGCAGCGCTTCCTGGCCGCACCCGGCTCGCCGCGCGTGGGCCGCTTTGCGCAGAGCATTGGAATGCGCTACGTCCCGTTTGACGGTTCCGACCCGCGCTGGTTCGCCAACGTGAACACGCCGGAGGAATTGTTACAACTGGAGCGCATGGACGATCGCCGCGATCTGCCCGCGGATCGTCGCTGACCCGCAGCCGGGGATCGGAAGATGACCAAGACCGTTGCAATCGCCGGACTGGGTGCAATCGGACTGCCGCTGGCACGCGCGCTCGACCGGCGAAGCATCGACGGGCTGCAACTGGTCGCTGTCTCCTGCCGCGACCAGTCAAAGGGGCGCGCAGCGCTGTCTGACTTCATCAATCCGCCGCCGGTCGTCGAACTCAATCTGCTGGCCGAGGCGGATATTGTCGTCGAGGCCGCGCCGGCCAGCGTCTTTGAGAAAGTTGCGCTGCCGGCGATTGACGCCGGACGCATTTTCGTTCCGGCCTCGGTTGGCGCGCTGTTGCCGCGGATGCACCTGATCAAGCTCGCCCTCGCCACCGGCGCCCGTATCGTTGTTCCAACCGGCGCCCTGCTCGGACTCGACGCCGTGCGCGCCGCGGCCGAGGGACCGATCAACAGCGTGACACTGGAGACGCGCAAACCGCCGAAGGGGTTGGCCGGCGCACCATATCTGGAGAAGAACGGTATCGACGTGCTGGGCATCACCGAACCGCGGATCGTGTTCCAGGGCAATGCGCTGGAGGCAGCGGCCGGCTTTCCAGCCAATGTGAATGTCGCCGCCGCCCTGGCGCTGGCCGGCGTCGGACCGGTACGGACGAAGGTGCGCATCTGGGCCGACCCGAGCGTGACGCGCAACGTCCATACCGTTGAGGTGGACGCCGAGGCGGCGCATTTCACCATGACGATCCAGAATGTGCCGAGTGACGAAAACCCGAAGACCGGGAGAATCACGGCGCTGTCGATGCTGGCCTGCCTGCGCGGCCTGGTCTCGCCGCTGAAGGTCGGCAGCTGAGATTTGGCGGAGGCGCTTGTCTACTTCGCAGTACTGGCGCTGTACAGCTTCGTGCTGGGAAGCGCGGCGCTGCTGCGGCACGAATTGCTGCTCCTGGCGACGATTCCGCCGGTATTCGTGGCGATGATCATGGGCTTCGTCATGGGCGTCTACGCGGCCGACCGTTTCGGCGACGTGCCGGTGGCGGTGGCCGTCCTGGTCGGGCTGCCCGTGGCGTGGCTATGCACCCGGCGGTTCGGCACTCGCGACATGCTGATTGGGATCTACCTGGCATGGTCCGTGGGACTGGTGCTGTCGCTGGTGGCGTTCGGATTTCCCGACGCGGCGTGATGGCGGCGGCTGAACCGGCCGGCGGCGTGACCGTCCATGGCGGCGGGCGAAGCTCCGCCATGACGGAGTCGCAATGGCTGTGACGCGCTGGCCTATCCTGGCGCTATGCGGCGCCAGCCCGCCACCCACCGTTGGGACAGAGCCGCTTACACCTCGACCACCACGTATTCCTGCTCGATCGTTACAGGAACGGTTTCGGCCACATACGGACCCTCAACCACGCTCTGTCCGGCGGCAACCTCGACCGGGTAGCTGCGCAGGTTGATCTTCGACGGGTCGCAGAAGCTCTTGCCCGTACGGATGTCGAACTCCCAGCCGTGCCACGGGCAGCGGATGATCTCGCCGGGCCGCGAATAGCGGTATTCGCCGGGCTTGTCGGCCTCGATCAGGCCGGTCATCAGCCCCTCGCACATCGGGCCACCCTGGTGCGGACAGCGGTTGAACAATCCGTAGAATTCGCCGCCAAGGTTGAACACGGCGATCTGCCGGCCACGCACCGTGACGAGTTTCCGCTGGCCGGGAGGAATTTCCGCGACCGTTGCGACGACATGCTTGCTCATGGGTAGGACCGTTCCTCCTTCGTCCGCTTGGGCGGGCCGGATCGTAGGCAAGCCGGACCCGCGCCGCAAATGCCGGCGCGCCAAGCCCGGCTTGACCCGGTCCCGACGCTGCGCAAGTTTGGCGCCAACGAGAAAGGAAACGTCATGATCCGTGTCGGCCATCTGGCACTCGCGATGGTTGCGGTTGCCATTACGTTTGCGTCCCAGGTCAGAGCAGAAACCATCCGCCTCGGCGCCATCCTGCCGCTGACCGGTCCGGGCGCGCTGATCGGCACGGCGCAGATGCGCGGCCTGCAGTTCGCGGCCGAGGCGGTGAACGCCAAGGGCGGCATTCGCGGCAATCAGATCGAACTGATCTTCGAGGACAACCAGGCCAAGCCCGACCAGTCGGTGATCATCTTCAACAAGTTGGTCGACCTGCAGCACCTGCCGATGATCTTCACCGCCTATTCCGGCCCGACCCTGGCGATGGCGCCGCTGGCGACGCGCAAGAAGGTGCTGATGGTCAACGGCGGCGCACAGGCAGACAAGCTGGCCACCGCATCGCCCTACCTGATCAATACGCTGCCGACAATCGGCGATGAGGTGAAGGTACTGGCGAAGTACCTTGCCAAGAAGCAACTGACGCGCGGCGCCATCCTGTTCGAGAACAGCGCCGCCGGCATTGCTGGGCGCGACGACTACGTGAAATTCTATCCGGAATCCGGCGGCACCGTCCTGGCGCAGGAACCGACACAGTTCGGCCAGACCGATTTCCGCCCGGCGCTGTTGAAGATCGCGGACGCCAAACCGCAGGTGATGATGGTCTCGATCACCGCGGGGCTGTTGCAGATGGCGCAGCAATACAAGCAGCTTGGCAACGACTTCGTCGTCGCCGGCACCACGTTCTTCGCCGACGCAGAGCTGATCGCCGATCCGGCCTCGGAAGGCTTCGTCCATACGCAGGTACGGATCGATGCGCCGCCGGAACTCGCCGCCGCGTTCAAGGCCAAATACGGCGCCGACATGGATTTCTTTGCGCGCCAGTACTACAACGCCATGCAGATCGTGATGACCACAATCGACAAGACGCTGGCCGACGGCAAGCCGATCACCGGCGAGAACCTGCGTGAGACGCTGTTCGCCATCCGCTCCTTCAAGGGCCTGATCCCGCTGGAGTTCAAGACCAACACGGCCAGCGTCCAGCTCGACATCAATGTCATGAAGGGCGGCAAGGACGTTACCGTGGAGCAGATGACCAGCGACTAGGTCCGGCGGACCCCGGAGAGCGCGCCCATGCTGGCGCTGCAATTGCTGTGCAACGGCATCGTCACCGGCTGCGCGCTGGGCGTCGTCGCCATCAGCTTCTCGTTCGTCTACACGACGACGAAGATATTCCATGTCGCCCATGCCGGCGTCTATACGCTGGGCGGCTACATCGCCTGGTGGCTGGTGAAGCGCGGCGTGCCGTTCGTGGGCGCGGTGGCGCTGGCCGTCGTTGTCTGCGTTGCGATGGGCGCGCTGATCCAGAGCCAGCTTTACGCGCAGCTGGAGCGGCGGCGGGAGACGCATCTGGTGGTGCTGATTGCCTCGCTGGGCACGCTGGCGGTGATGCAGAACGTGATCGCCGCCGTATTCACGCCGAACATCCTACGCTTCGACCTGCCCTGGGCTTCACAGGTCGTGCACCTCGGCGGCAATGTGCGGCTGACCTGGGCGCAGATGCTGACGGTGGTGGTCAGCCTGGCCGCGTTCGCCGGATTGCTGTGGTTCGCGCACCGCACCTTGCTGGGGAAACGCATCAGAGCGGTGGCGTCCAATCCGTTCCTGGCGGAGATCACGCGGCTGGAGCCGCGTACGGCGCATCTCTATGTCATGATGGTCGCATCGGCGGTGGTATGTCTGCCTGGAGTCATGGTGCCGCTGGACTTTGGCTTGCAGCCGTATAACGGCGTGACGCCGCTGCTGACGGCGACGATTGCCATGATTGCCGGCGGGGTCGGCAGCATCACCGGCGCCTTTGTCATGGCGGTGGTGATCGCCGAACTGCAGAACCTGTCGCTGCTGTTCATTCCGGGCGAATGGAGCATCGGGATCACGTTCTTTATTTTTGTGATCTTCATGCTGTTCCGGCCGACCGGCCTGTTCGCGGCGGGGCGATGAACATGACGCTGTTTGCGTTGTCGCGCGATCAGAATGACGACCCGGAAGACGCCGCGCGCCTGGTCGTTTCCATGATCTGTGGATTCGTTAGCGGCAAGCCGCGCCATGACAACACGCACGCGGCACGCTTCGCCGTGCTGCGGCCTGCATTGGGACGAGGCTGATCATGGATTTCTGGTTCAGCTACATCGCCCTCGCGTCGATCTACGTCCTTCTCGGCCTTTCCACCAACCTGCTGGTCGGCATCGCTGGCATCTTCTCCGTATCGCAGGCCGCGGTGTTCGGTGTCGGCGCCTATATCGTCGCGTATTGCCTGATGAACGACGTCATGACCTTCCTGCCGGCGCTCGGTGTCGCAGCCGTGGTCTGCGTCGCGCTGAACATCCTGGTGACGCTGCCGGCACTGCGCGTCGCCGGCGATTATTTCGTGGTGACATCCTTCGGCATCCAGCTTCTCGCCACCGCTGTGTTCATCAATTGGACCGCCGGAACCGGCGGCGCCAATGGCCTGCCAGGCATCCCGCCGCCGGACCTGTTCGGCTACCCGCTGGAGACCGCGGCACAGGTCGTCGTGCTGTGCCTCGCTGGCATGGGGCTCGGCTGCCTGATGTTCTGGCTGGTGATGCGCGCACCGTTCGGCCGCCTGCTGCGCGCGATCCGCGAGGACGAACTCGCCGTCGCTGCCGCCGGCAAGAGCGTGCTGCGCGCCAAGGTTTCGGCCGCCGCGCTGGCCGGCGCCTTCGCCGGATCGGCTGGAGCGTTCTACGCAACGTTCCTGAGCTTTATCGATCCGGTCTCGTTCGACCTTGACGCCTCTATCCTGCTGCTGACCTTGGTCGTGGTCGGCGGCGCGCGCACGCTGCGTGGCTCGATCCTCGGGCCGTTCCTGCTGCTGGCGCTGCCGCAGGTGCTGACGCTGATCGAGATCCCCACGACCGTCGCCGCAGCGGCCCGGCAGTTGATCTACGGCGTGCTGCTGATCCTGTTCATGCTGTTCCGCCCGCAGGGCCTGGCGGGAGAGAAGCTATGAGCGCGCCTTACCTGCAGGCGGAGGGCGTGGAGGTCAGCTTCGGCGGCCTGCGCGCGCTGCAGGATTGCAGTTTCACCATCGATCCGAAACGCATCACCTGCCTGGTCGGCCCGAACGGCGCCGGCAAGACCACGATCTTCAATGTCATCACCGGGTTCCTGAAACCCAATGCCGGCACCGTCCACTTTAAGGGCCAGAGCCTGGACGGCTGGAGCCCGCAGCAGGTGGTGGCGGCCGGCATCGCCCGCACCTTCCAGAACCTGCGCCTGTTCGTCGAGCTGCCGGCGATCGACAACGTCATGACCTCATTGCCGCAGCAATCGGGTGAGGAACCGCTCGCCGCCATCTTCCGCCCGCTGCACGTCGCCCGTGCCGGACGCCGCCGCCGGGATGAGGCGATGGCGATCCTGCAGGAGGTCGGCCTCGCCGACCGGGCCGACGAGATGGTCCGCAACCTGTCCTACGGCGAGCAGAAACTGCTGATCATTGCGCGCGTTCTGGCCACCGGTGCGGAACTGCTGCTGCTGGACGAACCGGCCTCCGGCCTGTCCGCCGGCGCGCTGGACAAGGTGATGACGCTGCTGCGCCGTCTGCAATCCGAAGGCAAGACGCTGCTGGTGGTCGAGCACAACACCCGCGTCGTGCAGCAGATCGCCGACGACGTGCTGTTCCTGCACCAGGGCCACCTGATGGCGCGTGGCACGCCGCAGCAGATCATCAGTGACCCGGCGCTGGCGGAAATCTATTTCGGCGGAGCGCTGTGATGCTGCGGCTGGACGGCATCGAGGCCGGCTACGGCGCCAAGACGGTGATTTCGGGCGTATCGTTTGCCTTGGAGCCGGGGCAGATCCTGGCCTTCCTTGGTCATAACGGCGCGGGGAAGACCACGACGCTGAAAGCGGCGATGGGCCTGCTGCCGCTGCGCGCCGGGCAGGTATCGTTCGACGACCAGCGTATCGACCGGCTGTCCGTCGCTGATCGCGTCGCGCTGGGCCTGCGCCTGCTGCCCGAGGGGCGCGGCATCTTCCCCGACCTCAGCGTGGCCGAGAACATCGAGGTGGTGGCGGCGCGCAATGCCGGCGCCAATGCGATGTTCAGCCCGGACGATGTGTTCAAGCTGTTCCCGGTGCTGGAGGAGCGCCGGGCGACGCGGGCCGGCTCGATGAGCGGGGGACAGCAGCAGATGCTGGCGCTGTCGCTCGCGATCCTGGGCACGCCGCGCTGCCTGATGCTGGACGAACCTTCGATCGGGCTGGCACCCAATCTGGTCGAACGGATGTTCGAGCAGGTGCGGCAGGTCTGCAAATCCCACGCAATGACGGCGGTGCTGGTGGAGCAGAACGTCGCCGCCGCGCTGAAGATCGCGGATCGTGTGGCGATCATGAACAACGGCCAGATCGTCTTCGACGGCAGCCCGGACGAGGCGCGGGCATCGAACGTCTGGCACTATTTCTGATCGCCAGCCCCTTCTGATCGCCAGCACCGAGCGCGTGCTCGGATGGCATCCTCATCCTGCGCGGCGCAGGGCGGCCGTGGGTGCGGATCAGCGTCGCTCCGGCAGCGCTGCCCGCCATAACGAAATGCGATGGCCGCGCGCCGCCATCCATCGGGTGTGATACCGGGATCAGCCGCGCTGGCCCTCGCCAAGGCGATCATCATCTGAGGCGTAAAGCCATCCGCTCCGCACCGCGTAACCCACCAGGTCAGCGCGGCTCCGCAAGCCCAGCTTTTCCATGCCCCGAGCCTTGTAGGTCTCAACGCTCTTGACGCTGAGCTTCAGGCTGGCGGCAATGGCCTTGTTGCTATGGCCGCCGGCGGCACCTCGCAGCACAGCCAGCTCGCGTTCGCTGAGTTCGGTGCCGCGTCCGGACATCTCGCCGTGTGACTGGACGACAGGCTTCTCGATAGCCTGTCTTGCGATGGCCGGATCCAGATAAATGCCACCAGCGGCAACCGCATGAATGGCTCGCAGCAGATCCGCCGCCGCGGAGCGCTTCAGGAGATAGCCGACAGCCCCAACCTCAAGCAGGGTCCGCAGATAGGAGCGATCCTCATGCACTGTCAGCACCAGCACCTTGCAGCCGGGGAACCCAGCCAGCACGTGCCTGGTTGCTTCGATTCCATTCAGCGTGGGCATCGACAGATCGATGACGAGAACATCGGGCCTAAGCCGCAACGCCATTTCGACGGCTGTGCGTCCATCATTCGCCTCGCCGATGATTTCCAGCCCTGGCTCATCTGTCAGCAGCGCCTTTATACCGGCCAGCACCACCGGGTGATCATCGGCCAGAAGCACGCGCAGCTTAGGCATGTCGGTCACAGCGGCACCCTGACAAACAAGGTGCAGCCGTTATTGGGCGACGACTCAACCTCTAATTCGCCAGATACCGCAGCCAGCCGTTCCCTGATTCCCAGCAGGCCAAGGCGTGGAACGGACTTCCCGCCCGAAGGCTCATCAACGGCAAATCCACGCCCATCGTCCTCGACGACCAGGCGGACCTGCTTTTCATCCGCTTCAAGGATTACGCTGACCAGCGTCGCATCGGCATGCCGCACGACGTTGGTGAGCGCCTCCTGCAGGACACGATAGAGGGTGATTTCTACCGCCCGGTCCAATCGCCTGTCATTCAACGCCAGGTGCAGCTTGAACTGCAGGTTTGTCCGCTCGCTCCAGGTCTCGGCCAGATGCTGAATCGCTTGCTCAAGGCCCAGGTCATCCAGCTCTGTTGGGCGGATTTCCCAAGCCAGCCGGTTCATGGAGGAGCCGACGTCATTTGTCAGGCGTTTCAGGCCGGCAATGTGAAGCGGTATGTCGGCCGCTGGCGCACGACGCAGGGCATCGAGGCTAAGCTGCAGCAGAGTCAGCTTTTGGCCAACCGTGTCGTGCAATTCCCGCGCGATCCGCTGCCGTTCCGCCTCCTGCTGCTCCACCGTTGAGCGTAAGACCTGCGAAAGATCGGTTTCGAGGGCGGCCCGCCGCTCAGTCTCCTGCTTCAGGTCGGCCTCGGTTGCCCGCCACTCTTCGAGGCGGTGATCCAGTTCGACAACAAGCGCTTGCTGCGCGAGACGTGCCTGTTCGCGCTCCCGCGCTAGCTGGTCGATGCGGCTGAGTACCACCTCCAGCAAGGAGACCCGGAGTGTGTGGACTGCCTCGACTTCGGCAGGCTCCCAGGGGCGCGACCGTAGCCTGACCGTTTCGCGCCAGGCGGCGAAACTCTTGCGGGGCGACAACCGGTCACCGTGCGGCCCAGTCGTGATCGCCTTGCGAGGATCCCCAGCCCAGGTCACGGTGTGAGCGAATTCTCCGCGGAACCACAAGATGTAGTCGCGCGGCGCTTTGGAGACCGCCAGCGCCAGAATGCCGCTGGCAACGTCCGCGAACGTCTCCGCCGGCGCATGGAGCGACGGCAAGTGATCGGTTTGGAACACGCCGCCTTTCACAGACCCGTTCAGCCAGGCAATCAGGCCGGCGACCTGCTCCGCATCCGGTACCCGGCCGAGGCTTGTGTATTGGCCGTCAAACCACAACCCCACGCCATCGGCAGAGATGTAGTCCAGCAGGTTCGGCTTGTACCGGGTCAGCCCGTTGGCCAGATCCGCTTCCTGACTCATGTAATTGACGAGGCTGTCATGCACTTGGCTGGTATGCAGCCGCCTGTCGTACTGCTCCGTCGCAACCTGCATCTCGAGCTTTGCCGAGGCCATCTGCGCGAACAATTCATAAGCCGCGCGGTGCCGAAACGGCACGAAGCGGGGGGTGTTGTGATGGCATGCGATCAACCCCCAAAGCTGTCCGCCCATGATCAGCGACAGCGACATCGAGGCGGCGACACCCATGTTGGACAGGTATTCAAGATGGATCGGCGAAACGCTGCGGAGTGTGCTGTGGCTAAGATCGAGCGGCTGGCCATTGACCGGGTTCAGCAACGGCGTGATCGGTTCGGGCGTATAGTGCACGTCGACGATCGACCGGACCC
Organism: Pseudomonadota bacterium; assembly: GCA_018240405.1. Classification (GTDB taxonomy): domain Bacteria; phylum Pseudomonadota; class Alphaproteobacteria; order Acetobacterales; family Acetobacteraceae; genus Rhodopila. The sequence continues at coordinate 24,496 of JAFEFW010000632.1, read as the reverse complement.
AGTTGGTTCGATACAACTCCCGCGCCTGTTGCGGGATGTCTGAGGCCGGATAGTGCAGGCCCAGAAACGCTTCGGCGTCCGGGCCGCAGACCTCGCCAGCGACGATCCCGCTGCGGTCCGGCAAGAAGCGGTAGACCATGACCCTGTCAAAGCCGGAGACCCGGCGCACCTCCTGGGCGATCGCCTGGCAGAGCGCGGCCGACGATGTCGTCTTCTGCAAACGCGCCAGCATGGTCTGCACCAGGACGAGCGCGTCATCGTGCGCATGGTCCTGCACTGCCTCAAACTCCAGGATGATCAGGCCGCCGCTTCCGTGCAGGGTCACGTCGGCCGGCGGACTGTCCTGTGCGCTGAGGCGGAACGCGTGTTGCGGCCGTGTCGTAGCGCCATCGCCGAGCAGCAGCGTGCGGAGCGTCCCAACGCACTCCGGCGGGAGCACCGCGTTGATTCTCTGTCCAAGTAGATCGGACGGGGCCGCCCCCAGAAATTTCCCGGTTGCGCCGCCCGCTTGCAGGATTCTGAGCGTGTCAGGATCGACCGCCAGCAGCGCTCCGTGCGGCTGTATGGAGCCAGGAATGTGGATCGGCTCACGGTCGCAGTTTGTCAGGTCGGCCGCGCCGAATGCCGGGCTTTCAGTCATCAGGATGCTCCGGGAGTCTCGGCCCGCAGAAAAGATTCATTCCATCAGCTCAGACTGTTTAGAAGCCAGGCGCTGATCTTGCCGGTCCGGCTGCCCCAGGCGGTGCGCGAAGCAGCGCCATCACACGCGTCAGCGCCGGCACGGGCTGATTGGCTCAGATTTGCGGACTGGAATAATGCCTCGTCGCTTGCCAGGTGGGCGCGACGCGCCCGCTCGCGGATGTCTGGTTGCAATGTAACGATGATGCACAAGCATGGAGACGTGATGTCCGGTACGGGCTCTCGTTCATACGTCGGAAAATCGTACATCAGCGCGCGGTGCTCGCACAACGCCGCAGTTTGATCGACTGTCAGCATAGTCCCCAGGACGTGTAGGGGAATTCCCTAGCTTCTGGCCGGGCCGTCGCGGGAAATCCCTCGCTCCTGCAAGGGATCACCACAGGAGCCGAAGACGCTCCCCCCGACTGCAGGAGCGGTTTGACGGTGTATAATTTCTTCTGTGCATCGGGTCAGGGTCGGGCTTGCCGGCTTTGACGTTCGGGCATTGTTACGGATGACGCGTGCGAGTGCCCGACCGGCTTTCGGCGCGGCCACCGTTGCAACCAAGCCGGCAAAGTCCGGCAAGGGAAGGACCACACAATCGACTGTTTCTGTGGGGCGCACAACATGAACAACAACAGCACGCGCGGCGACGAGTTCTCCCGCCTTGTCTACAGGATTCTTGTTACTGAAAAGCGACGCACCGTCCGTGACGTCGCCCAAGAGGTCGGGCAGGATTACGCCTCTTTCCATGCCCGAGTGATCGGCCGGACGCACTTCAAGGCTGAGGAAATTGCGCCCCTGCTGCGCGCAGTGCCTGACCCGAGGTTGTGTGACCACCTCTTGCAAGGCACGGCATTCGCGGCCGTGCCGCGGCCAATAGGGGGGGAAAAGCCGACGCAGAATGCGGTCGATGCTGCCATGCGACTGGCCAAGGAAAGCCTGGCAATCATCGAGCATTTGCACGTGCCATCGCGCCAAAACCAGCACGACGCTGCGACCGAGGGTCAGCTACTCGAGTGCGTGCGTGAAGCGGAACGGGCGATCAGCAGTCTCCGCGCCAGCATAACCTCGTTGACGCCTCGCAAGCGCTGGCTGGGCCAAGCCGAATCGGCCGACAATGCGCCCGCGACGCTGGCGCCAGACCTGTCCCGGTCTTTCGTGGCGGCGGAATGACGTCCCCGAGACCGCGTGATGCTGCGGCTGATGGCCGCGAGTGGGCTCCCTCGCGTGCCGCCGAATTGTCGCGGCACCCTCGCGGCTGTTCCTTAAGCGGCCGCTCTACCCGGTCGTAACGTCAGGTAAAGGGTCTTGCCCAGCGGCATTGAAGCGCGACCCATGGTACGGCGTGTCGCGATGTCGGCGGCGCCTACTCTCTCAACCGTCATGACGCACGGGGCCGTCGGGTCATAGCTCAGTGGTTCTGGGTTTGCCTCGCTGTTGACACATCGGGCGACCACGCCGGTCGGCCCATGCCAGACGGTAGCTCACTGGTACGCCCTGCAACCGCAACCGACCGTTTGCCCGGTCCGTGTGTGGCCAGCCGTCGGCTTGCTCACCAACGAAACCCGAGCCGGCAACCCGGAATGCATAAGACGTTGACATCGGCGCACCACCCGTTGCCTTCTCGTCACGGCTCGGCGAGACCGGGCGGTGACGGAGGCGTTGGCGATGCAGGCCAACACAGCCCTTCGGCATTGAGGCAAAAGCCCGGACGGCTCCGGTCGCCTGGTTGGGGAGGCTGGCTCGCGTGACGGAATCCGATCGCCGCCCGATTGCGGCGCGTAATCTGCAACCTGTGCAGAAGGCGGCCGACTGGCTGGTGCGCCGGCAGGCCTCGCCCAACGGCATCTCCGTCGCCGGGATGGTCGCCGCCGGCCTCGGCGGCCTGTGCTTCGCCGCCACCGCCTGGCCTGACGCGCCCACCCGCCTGCTTTGGCTGCTCGGCGCTTTCCTGGTGCAGGCGCGGCTGATGGCGAACCTGCTGGACGGCATGGTGGCGATCGGCCGCGGTGTCGCCTCGCCGGTCGGCGAACTCTACAATGAAATACCGGACCGCGTGTCCGACACCGCAGTCCTGGTCGGCGTCGGCATCGCCGCCGGACAGCCGACGCTCGGCATGGCCGCCGCGTTGGCCGCCATGGCCACCGCGTATATCCGCGCGGTCGGCCGGTCGCTCGGCCTGAAGAGCGACTTTTCCGGCCCGATGGCGAAGCAGCAGCGCATGGCGGTGGTCACCGCGCTGGGCGTCGCCTGCTTCCTGCTGCCGGCCGCGTGGATCGGCTGGGGACCAGGCGTGGCGCTGTGGGTGATCACCATCGGCGCCGCGGCGACGGCCGTGCGGCGGTTGCTGCACATCGCCCAGGGGCTGCGCGCATGAGCACCGCCTTCGCCCACCCGGTCACCATCGGGATCGTTGCCGCCACGGTCGGCGTGGTGGCCCTCGCCGCGGCGATCATTGCGCTGCTGTCAGTGACCGGGCGCGTGTCGCCGGCGTTGCGGCGCGAACTCTGGCTGCGCACCGGGTCCTGGGCCGTACTGCTGCCGCTGATGCTGGGTCCCGTGCTGATCGGGCGGGTGACCACGATCATTGCAGTGACGATCCTCGGCCTGCTGTGCCTGCGCGAGTATGACCGAGCGACCGGTCTGTTCCGGGACGTGGTGGTTGCCGCAACGGTGGCGCTGGGCATCGTGGCGGTGAACTGGGCGTCACTGGACCAGTGGTACGGGTTTTTCATGGCGTTGATGCCATTGACGGTCGTGCTGCTGGCGGTCGTGACGATCCCGCTCGACAGTCCTGACGGCTATATCCAGCGCATTGGCCTTGGCATCGTTGCGTACATGCTGTTCGGCGCTAGCCTGGCGCATCTTGGTTACATGTCGAACGATCCGAACTACCGGCCGATCGTGCTGATGCTGCTGACGACAGTGGCGATCAACGACGTATTCGCCTTCACCTTCGGCAAGCTGATCGGCGGGCCAAAGCTGCTGCCGGCGACCAGTCCGAACAAGACCATTTCCGGTGCGGTGGGCGCGCTGTGCGGGACGTCGATCCTGGTGGCGCTGATCGCCTCGCAGATTTTCGGCGGCACGCCCGTCGGGCACCCGGTGCTGCTGTTGCTGCTGGGCGCGATTGTCAGCATCGGCGGGCAATGCGGCGACCTGATGCTGTCCAGCATCAAGCGTGACCTGGGCATCAAGGACATGGGCGTGGTCATCCCCGGCCATGGCGGCGTGCTGGATCGTTTCAACTCCCTGCTGTTGGTAGCGCCGGCGACGTTTCATTATCTGCGCTATCTCGACGCGATCGCACCGGCATGAGCGAGTGGCGCTTCCGTCCCGCCCGCGACCACGGCCTGACGCTGGCGGAGCGGGTGCAGAGCTATGACCGCGAGCGCGGGCTTGGCTCGCTGATCACATCGGGCGCGTGGCGGCTGCTGTGCCGGCTGTATCTGCGGGTCGTGCACCGGCTGTCGATCACCGGGATGGAGCACCTGCCGCCGCCGCCCTTCGTCATGGTGGCGAACCATTCCAGCCACCTCGATGCGCTGACGCTGGCGTCTTCGCTACCCTGGTCATCCGGCCGCAAGGCCTTCGCCCTGGCCGCGGGCGATACGTTCTTCACCTCGACGCCGGCCAGTGTGTTCGCGGCCTATGCGGTGAACGCGCTGCCGGTGTGGCGCAAGAAGACCAAGCCACAGGACCTGGACGACATGCGCCGCCGCCTGACGGATGACGGTGGCGTGCTGATCCTGTTCCCCGAGGGCACGCGCACGCGCGACGGCACGATGGCACGCTTCCGCCCCGGCGTGGGGTCGCTGGTCGCCGGACGGCCGATCCCGGTGGTGCCATGCTGGATCGAAGGCGCGTTTGCCGCATGGCCGGCGACGGCGAAGTTCCCACGGCCCGGCCCGCTGCGGCTGATCATCGGCGAGCCGCTGCTGTTCACCGAGACGGCGCAGGACCGCGCCGGCATGGTGGCGATTGCCGAGGCCTGTGAAGCGGCGGTGCGCGGGCTGGCGCCGAAACGTTAGGCGGCTCTGGCCCCGGCTGATGCGCGATCCAGGGCGCCGGAACACTATGGCTGGATCCAGATCCAAGAACGTATTGATACCGACTTTAAGAATACGGCCCTACGTAGCCTTTGCCCCGCACCGTGGACGCCGCACACACCATCGGCGTTCATCAGCGTTCATCGGTGGTTTCATTGCCTATTACCAAAATATCCTCGCGCTCAGACGGACGACCCGGCACCGAGGATCAGCCGACCACAGATGCCCATAGCAAAGACTGTCAGATCCGCCGCACCGGCAGCCACCACGCGAACAGCATGCCCGCCGTCGTAAAGCAGCCGATCGTCAGGAACGCCGCGCGGAACGCATCGGCAATCTCGCTCCGCACCAGCAGGCGCTGCGCCTCCGGCAGCAGCGCCAGCGCCACCTGACCGCGCTCCACCAGATCGGCGAACATCGCCGCCGTCTGCGGATCCCGCGCCGAGAGCGTGGCGAACAGCACCGCACCCACCAGCGCCGTGCCGATCGACGCGCCGACCGACCGGGCGAACTGCACCGATGCCGCGGCGGAGCCCAGGAAGCGGGGTCCGGCCACAGTCTGCACCGTCATCTGCACCGTCGGCATCGCCGTACCGGTGAACAAGGAACCCACCGCCAGCATCGCCGTGACCGCCGGAGTCGGCAGCAGCGGTGCGAACGCCGCCAGGGACAGCAGCATCGCTGAACTGACCGCCAGCCCGATCGACGGCAGGATGGCGGTGCGCCCGGTCGCGGCGATAATGCGGCCGGTGAACAGGGAGCCGATGGCGACGCCGACCGTCAGCGGCAGCAGCAGGAAGCCGGAATGCGCTGTCGAGGCGCCGCGGACCACCTGGAGATACATCGGCAGGAACGCGACCAGCGACACGGTCTGCGCCGCGACGCAGGCTGCCAGCATATCGGTGCGCCAGATACCCGCCTGGCGGAACAACTGGATCGGCAGCAGCGGCGCCGGCGCGCGCTTCTCCTGCACGATCAGCAGCACCAGCGAGACCACCGCCAGACCCAGCAGCGCCAGGACAGCGGGCAGCGCCGACAGGTCGAAGCGCTGCGCCCGCTCCATCGCCAGCAGCACCGGCGTGATGCAGCCGGCGAAGAACACCGTGCCCCACACGTCGAACTGCAACGAGCCTCCGCGCACGGGGGCTGTGGGCAGGCGCATCACCAGCACGGCGGCGGCGAGACCCAGCGGCACATTGACCAGGAACACGGAATGCCAGCCGAACGCCTGCGTCAGCCAGCCGCCCGCCACCGGCCCGAACGTCGCGGCCGAGGCATACATCCCGGACAGATAGCCTTGGTACTTTCCACGCTCTCGCGGTGGTACCGCCTCGGCGATCAGCGCCTGCGACAGCGTCATCAGCCCGCCGCCGCCGGCGCCCTGCAGCAGCCGCGCGGCGGTCAGTTGCAGGATCGACTGCGACAGCGCGCACAGCACCGAGGCGATCATGAACACGGCCAGCGCGACGAACATCATGCGCTTGCGGCCCAACGCGTCGCCCAGCCGGCCGTAGACCGGCGCAGCGATGGTGTTGGCGACCAGATAGGACACCACGACCCAGGAGATACGCTCGACCTCGCCCAGCGAGCCGGCAATCGCCGGTAGCGCCGTCGCTACAATTGTCTGGTCAAGCGCCGCCAGGAACATCGGCAGCATGATCGACGGGAACACGGTGAGGAACACGGACGGGCTGGCGGGCACCGCGACGGCCGCCGCCTGGGAGCTGGTCTCGGAGGGCATGCGCGACGCTAGAACCGGCTCTCAGGCGCGAATAGCGTGTGCGGCAGACAGCTGCCATGTCATCACCGACACGTGTGCCAGCCACGGGCTTTGCCCGCCTGAACGGCATCCTCTAGCGTGCTGCCGCAACGGTGCGGCCCAATGCGACCGCGCCGCAAGCGGAGGAAACCATGGTCGATAGAAGCGCACTCGCCGCGCCCCTGCGCGCGGCTACCGAGGCCGGCGACGTGCCGGGCATCGTCGCCGCGGCCGGCACCGCCGACGAGGTGCTGTTCGACGCTGCGTTCGGCCAGCGCGATGTACAGACCGGCACTGCCATGACGACGGACACGGTGGTGTGGATCGCCTCCATGACCAAGGCGATGACGGCGGCCTGCGCGATGCAGCTTGTCGAGCAGGGCAGGCTTTCGCTCGATGGCGACATCGCCAGCGTGCTGCCGGAGCTTGGCGGCGTGCAGGTGCTGGAAGGCTTCGATGCCGGGGGCAGGCCAAGGCTGCGCGCGCCCAAGGGGCCGATCACGCTGCGCCAGTTGCTGACCCACACAGCCGGTTATGCCTACGACATGTGGAACCCCGACATCCTGCGCTACATGCAGGACACCGGGACGCCGGGCATCATCTCCTGCCGCGACGCGGCACTCACCCTGCCGCTGATCGCCGATCCCGGCACGCTATGGTCCTATGGCATCTCCATCGACTGGGCCGGCAAGGCGGTCGAGGCGGTCACCGGCCAGACCCTCGCCGCATACATGCACGACCATCTGCTGCAGCCGCTTGGCATGACCGACACGGCCTTTCGTATCGGCGCTTCGCAGCGCGAGCGGCTGGCGCGCGTGCATGTGCGCGGGCCGGACGGGCTGCTGCCGATCGACATGGAGATCCCGCAGGAGCCGGAATTCCACATGGGTGGCGGCGGCCTGTATTCGACCGCGGGCGACTACCTGAAGTTCGCCCGCATGATCCTGGGCCGCGGCGCGCTGAATGGCGTGCGCGTGCTGCAGCCGGAAACGGTGGCGGCAATGGCCGGCAACGCCATGGGGAATCTGCGTTGCACGCCGATGGTCAGCGCGGTGCCCAACGCCACCAACGACGTGCCGTTCGTCGAGGGCATGCAGTGGGGCCTGAGCTTCATGATCAATCAGGCGCCGCTGCCCACCGGCCGTTCTGCCGGCAGCCTGGCCTGGGCGGGCCTGGCCAATTCCTATTTCTGGATTGATCCGGTGCGCGGTGTAGCCGGCGTCTATGCAACGCAGTTGCTGCCGTTCAATGACGACAAGGCGATCGGTGCATTCACGGCATATGAGACGGCTGTGTATCGCGCTCTGCCAGCCTGATCCGCCGGCGCGATGCACTCAGGGATGCAGCACCGCCTGCATCCCGCAACTGGATCGGCCGGCCATCAGGCAGTCCTCCAGCGCGGCCGTCCGAGCCAGGCGATGTACCAGGAACAGGCCGGCGATGAGCAGGATGAGCACGAGAGCAAATGCCACCAGGCTGGCGGTCTGGCGGTCGGCGGACGCCTGCTCCTCACGCTCGTCGAACAACCGACGATGGGTGTACACACGGCCCTCCCTTCTCGCCCGGCTCTGCAACGCTCATAAAGCAACCGTGCCACGATGGCGCAAGTCAAGCACGATGCGCTGCCTCGCACACCATAACGGGGACCAGGGGACGGGGACATGTCACGCAAGGCGCTGCAGCACCTGGGCGCGGATGAGCGTTTTGCCGCACTGATCCGCAGCGTCGGGCCGCCGCGGCTGCAGATTCAGCGCCAGCGCAGCCCGTACGAAGCGCTGGTGCGGGCGATCGCGCATCAGCAGCTACATGGCCGCGCCGCGGAAGCCATCCTGGCCCGCTTCGCCGCGCTGTTCCCCGGCGAGGCCTTCCCCGAACCGCAGGTCGTGCTGGCCACTGCCGATGAGGCGCTGCGGGGGTGCGGCTTCTCGGGCTCGAAGATCGCCGCCATCCGCGACATCTGCGCCAAGGCGTTGGACGGCACGATCCCGTCCCGCCGCCAGTCAGCGCGGCTGGATGATGAGGCGCTGATCGAACGGCTGACCCGGATTCGCGGCGTCGGACGCTGGACCGTGGAGATGCTGCTGATTTTCACGCTCGGCCGTCCGGATGTACTGCCGGTCGATGATTTCGGGGTGCGCGAGGGCTATCGCGTCCTGCACGGTCTGGACGCCCAGCCGAAACCGAAGGCGTTGGCCGAAATCGGTCTGGCCTGGGCGCCATACCGCTCGTTCGCAACCTGGTACCTCTACCGCGCCGCCGAACAGGGGCGGGCACAGACGAGCCGGGCGTAGACCCACCGAATCACGCTTGCATGAAAATGCGGACGCGGTATCGAAGCGCATCTGCTAGGAGTTGCCCGCCGCGTCAAAGCGGCGCAGCAAGGCGGTGGTTCGGAGTGACGTCAGGGTGAGGCTGTCAGGCAAATTCAAGTCGATCGAGGAGTGGGCTTCGGCTAGTCCGGAGCGCGAGCGCCTGTTGATCATCGTGATTCTCGCCGTCCTGGGCGTGCTGGTCCTGATTGCCATTGGCGTCGTCGCGCTGCTCGTTTCCCCGCCGGGACGCCCGGTCTGACGCCAGCCTACGCCGGCTCGCCCGCTTCGGCCCGGCAATGCCGCCTGCTGTGGCCGCGGAATATGATGTCAGTTTGTAACGCCGTGCCAGCCGGCGCGCCTCCGTTCGGGGCGGTGCGCCGGCTGGCGTGCGTCAGTGGTAGGTGCGCCCGCCATCGACCGGCAGCGCAATGCCGGTGACGAAGGACGACTCGTTTGACGTCAGGAACAGGATGGCCGCCGCCAGTTCATCCGGCGCGGCCGAGCGGCCCAGCGCATAACGCCGCGCGATACCGGGAACCGTGGCACCGCTGGCGTCGACCAGGAAGGCATGGGTCATCGGCGTATCCACGGCCCCGGGGCAGACGGAATTGACCCGCACCGCGGGCGCCAGTTCCATCGCCACCGCCTTCGTCAGGCCGATGACGCCGCTCTTGGACGCCACATAGGCGGTGCTGCCAGGCCCCGTCGGCGTCAGCCCGACGCCGGAGGCGATGTTGACGATGGTGCCGCCGCCCGCCGACTTCAGGTGCGGCGCCGCCGCCTGCATCACCAGGAAGGTGCCGGTCAGGTTGACCGCCAGCGTGCGCGTGAACAGCTCCGCGCTGGTATCGGCGAGGCCGGCGTCGGAGAAGATGCCGGCGGCATTGACCACGCCGTCCAGACCGCCCAGCGCCTTTACGGCGGCGGCGACGGCATTGGCGACCGAGGTGGCGTCGGACACGTCGACCTCGAAGCTGGGCGCGCCGTCCGGGCTGGCGGTGCGGTCGAGTACGGCGACCGCCGCCCCCTCCTGCCGGAACAGTGCGGCGGTGGCGCGGCCGATCCCCGACGCGCCGCCGGTGATGATGATCCGGCGTCCTTGCAAACGAGCCATGGTGGTTTCCTCCTGTGAAATTGCCTGTTGTTCGGCGGCGGCGTCTTCCCCCTGGTGCCGCTCATCCACGGCTTCGGTGGTTGTGGCTGCCGCATGAGGCGCTGATGGTGGGCGGGCGCGCTGACCGGGGTTGCTGCCCGCGGGGTTGGTAAGCGGGCCCCGCGCTCACAAACTCACACCGGCTTCCAGCTCCGGTCCACCTCGACGTCGATCAGCGTCGGGCCGTCCGCCGCCATCGCCGCCTCGATCATGTCGCCGACCTCGGACAGCGTGGTCGCGCGATACGCCGCCAACCCCATGCCCTTGGCGACGGAGCAGAAATCGACGCGCGGCTTGTCGAGGTCCATTGCAACGTAATTATCGGTCTGTGCCGCATGCCCGCGCATGGCGTTCGCCCGCTGCTTGAGGATGCGGTACGAGTAGTTGTTGATGATGACAAAGACGATGTTCAGCTTCTCACGCGCCGCTGTCCACAGGCCCTGGATCGTGTACATCGCCGACCCGTCACCGATCAGCGCCACCACCGGCCGATCCGGCAGCGCCAGCTTGACGCCGACCGCCGCCGGCAGGCCCCAGCCGATGCCGCCGCCGCGCAGGCCAAAGAAGCTCTTGGCGTCGTCGCTTTTCAGGAAGCGCCGCACGCCGACGCCGGAGGAGACGGTTTCATCGATCACCACCGCCTCGGGCGGCAGCAGCTTGCCGATGGTCTGCATCAGCGCCATCGGGTGGATCGGGTGGCGGTCGGCCACAGCGTCCGCCATCTGATGGAACTTCGCCAGGCTGGCAATACCGGCGTTCTTCATCCGCACCAGCCGGGACTCCGCCTCCTTCTGCTGGCTGCCGCTGCGCGCCTGGTGGATGGAAGCGGTCAGCTCCGGCAATGTCACCTTCGGCTCGCCGAAGATCGACACGGCTTCGGGAAAGTTCTTCGCCAGCTCCCACGGATTCGTATCGAGGTGCACCACCGGGAAGCCGTCCGGCATCGATTCCACCTCGCCCGGCAGCGACAGGGTGAACAGGTCGCCACCGATCGACACCAGCAGGTCGTGCTGCGCCACCAGGTCGCGGATCACCGCCGGCAGGCGGATGATCGGGCCGCGGTACAGCGGATGCGACGAGGGGAACATCGCCCGGCTGGCCATACCTTCGTCATACACCGGCGCGCCCATCGCCTCGGCCAGCGCCACCAGCTCTGCCAAGGCATCGCCCTCGGCCACGCAGTCTCCGGCGATGATCATCGGGTTATCGGCGCGGGCGATGATCTGCGCCGCGCGCGCAATCGCCTCGGCGTCGCCCCGGATGTTCCGCGCCACCCGGCTCGGCGTGCCAAGCTCGAGATCCGCGCTGTCGGTCAGGATATCGCCCGGCAGCGACAGGAACACCGGCCCCATCGGCGGCGCCAGCGCGGTCTTCACCGCGCGGTGGATGGCACGAGGCAGATCCGACAGGCGGCGCACCTCCTCGGACCACTTGACCAGCGGGCGGGCCAGCGACGGCAGGTCCGCCCACAGCAGCGGTTCCTGGAAATTGAAACGCTGCTCATGCTGGCCGGCGGTGACCAGGATCGGCGAGCCGGCCTTCTGCGCGTCATATAGCATGCCCATGGCATTGCCGAGGCCCGGCGCGGCGTGCAGGTTCACCGCAACGATGCTGCCAGCGGCCTGGGCATAGCCGTCGGCCATCGCCATGGCGGGCGCTTCCTGCAAGGCCAGGATGTAGCGCAGTTCCTGCTCTGCCGCGAATGCATCCATCAGCGGCAGCTCTGTCGTGCCAGGGTTGCCGAACATCACGCGCACGCCTTCCTGCTTCAATAATTCCAGCAGAGCGGACTTTCCTGGCATCATCGGCATCGGTAGTTTCCCCTTCGCACAGCTTTCTATGCTGCTTCGCTACAAGCCCCGGTCGCCGGGATCAAGCCGCGGCCGGCAACAGGAGACATGTTGATGACGACACTGACGCGCCGTCTGCTGATCGGCGGCATCGCGACCGCGCCGCTTGCCCGCCCGGCGATCATCCGGGCACAAAGCACGTCCAAGCCGGTGAAGCTGGGCCTGCTGTCGGACATGAGCGGGCCGTACCGCGATGTCGGCGGCCCCGGCAACCGCCTCGCGGTGGAACTGGCGGTGCAGGATTTCGGTGGTTCGGTGCTGGATCGCCCGATCGAGGTGATGCAGGCGGACGACCAGAACAAGCCGGACGTGTCGTCGTCGCTGGCACGCGAATGGATCGACGCACAGGGCGTGGATGTGCTGATGGACGGCGCTGCCTCCTCGGCCGGCCTGGCGGTGCAGCAGGTGTGCCGGGAGAAGAAGCGCATCTACCTGATCACCGGCCCCGCCACGTCCGAGATGACCGGCAAGCAGTGCTCGCCGTACGGCATCCATTTCAACTACGACACCTACGCGTTGGCGCACGGCACCGGCGACGCGGTGACCAAGGCGGGCGGCAAGTCCTGGTACTTCATCACGGCCGACTATGCCTTCGGCTATGCGCTGGAGAAGGATACCATGGCCGCGGTGAAGGCGGCGGGTGGGCAGGTTCTGGGTGCAGTACGGGCGCCGCTGGGAACGGCGGACTTCTCATCCTATCTGGTGCAGGCGCAGGCCTCGGGCGCCAAGGTCATCGGCCTGGCGAATGCCGGCACCGACCTGCAGAACTGCGTCAAGCAGGCGTCCGAATTCGGTCTGACCCAGTCTGGCGTCAAGCTGGCCACGCTGCTGATGCAGATCAGCGACGTCGCCTCCCTGGGGCAGAAGGTCTGCACCGGGCTGAACTACACCGACTCCTTCTACTGGGACATGAGCGACAAGACACGCGCCTGGTCGAAGCGCTGGAGCGATAAGATGGGCGGCATGGTTCCCGGCCTGCTGCACGCCGGCAACTACTGCGCGGCCAACCACTGGCTGAAATGCGTGAAAGCGGCCGGTACAACGGACGCCGATGCCGTCGTTGCCAAGATGAAGGCGACGCCGATCAACGACTTCTACAATACCGACGTGAAAATCCGTGAGGATGGGCGGGTGATGCACGTGATGTATCTGTGGCAGGTGAAGCCACCGTCGGAGTCGAAGTCGAAATACGATTACTGCAACCTGGTGGCGACGATTAAGCCCGAGGATGCCTGGCGGCCGCTGAATGAAGGCGGCTGCCCGCTGGTGAAGGCGTAAAACGCTTTTCAGTCCCCATCGGGCATCGGACAAGGCGGGGCGGTGTGACCGACCCCGCCATTTTTTTGTCCACCGGCTACACCGTAGCCGAGATTTCCGGGTCGCCTGCCAAACCAAAGGTTGATTTGTCAACGCAAATATGACCATTCTGTTACATTCACTATCATAAGCATGACTGGAACAGCCAGTCGGACAGGGAGGATAAGACCATGGTGCCGCCCATGTGGATGCGCGTCGCTGTCTTCGCCGTATCGCTGACCGGCGGGCTTGCCGCCGCATCTTCCGCCGACGCGGCGCTGGCGTTGAATGCATTCGGCAGTGGGGCCGGGTTCACCCTGACCACGACAGTTGGCGGTTGGTCGTATTCGAGCCAGTTTGACTATACGCTTGTCAGTTTCGCGGTGCCGACGCCAAACGGCAATATCATTGCGCCGGCCAACGGTGGACCAACCTATCTGTTCTCGGACACGGACAACCAGGTCCTTGCCAACAACATCGGCACGGCGCCGCTACCATCCGGCCCGGGCTTTGCGATGACGACGATGAATGGTCAGGCGTACGGCTCGCAGAGCACGGGCGGATACTACAAGTTCAACCCCAATGGCACGATCGCAAGCACGATTCCGGTGGTCGGCGCGACGTCCGTCTATGGACTCTGGGGCGATGCCGCCACGAACAGGCTGCTGTCGTCTGCTCAATTGACATCCGGTCCCGCCATCATCAGCATCGATCCGACCAATGGCAACTATCAGGTCGTCGCCAATATCAATTACACAGCAGACGGCCTGACGACGACGCCCGACGGCAGCATTGTCTATGTGGCCAATTACTCGGCTGATACGGTGATCGGCTACAGTCTGCAGACGTCGACATTCGGGCAGACCGTCTTCACGACCGCCTATCTCGGCCATGGTTCGGACGGCATGGGCGTACTGGCCGGTAACTGCAAGTATGCAGGCAATATTGTCGTGAACAACAACGACGGTACAGTGGGGCTGATTGATACAGGCACCGCACTGGAAACGACAATTGCCTCGGGCGGCAACCGCGGCGACTACGCCTCGCCGGACCCGACCAACGGCACGCTGTTCCTGTCACAAAATGATCAGGTGGCACGGCTGAAGGCGCCGACAGGATGCTCGATCGGGACGGTGCCGGCGCCAGAGCCGAGCGGCGGGCTGGCAGCGGGCGTTGGCTTGGCTGTGCTGGCGCTGCTGCGGTCCCGGCGGGAGCGTGGAGACGCGGTTCGGTAGGCGAGATGGCAAAAGCGTTGATGGCGGGCGGAGGCCGAGGCGCGTTAAATCAGGCCAGCTGACGGCCGCCATTGCTACCTCGTCATGGCGGGTGAAGGCCCGCCATGACGTCAGAAGAGCGTGTCCCTCAGGCCGCGCGCCAAAGCTCCCCTTCACGCACCGCCTTGCCATCCACCTCCAGCTTCAGCAGATGCGCCAGCACGTTGCGCTCCGCCGCCCGGCGCAGGCGCGGGTTGATCTGCGAATACAGCGCATTCATGATCGTATAGGGGTCCGTCGGACCTTCCCGAAGTTTGTCGGCAATCGCCGCCTCGCGGATCATGCGGTGTGTCAGCATCTCCTGCACCAGGGCGCGCGGTTCCGTCAGCATCGGGCCATGGCCGGACAGGTAGATGTCGTCCTCCCGCTTCAGTAGCAGATCCAGGCTGTTGAAGTAATCGCGCATGTCGCCGCCCGGCGGGCTGACAATGCTGGTCGACCACGACATTACGTGGTCGGCACTGAACAGCACCTTCTGTCCATCCTTCAGCGTCAGTGCGTAGCAGATATGGTCGGAACAATGGCCCGGCGTGTAGATCGCGTCGAACCCGGCGAACTTCGTGCCATGATCGAGCTTCTCGTCTGCCTCGAATGAATCGATCTGGCTGAAACGATAGCCGACGGTCGCGGCCCCGGTCGCCGTCTGCAGTGCCGGCACCGCGCCGACATGGTCATGATGCGTGTGGCTGATCAGGATATACGCCACGTTGCCGCCGGTATGGCGCATGATCGCCTCGACATGCTCCGGATGGTCCTCGGGCCCCGGGTCCAGCACCGCGATGCCGTCCGGCGTGTCGATCAGGTAGGTGTTGGTGCCGTGATAGGTCATCGGCCCCGGATTATTGGCGACGATGCGGCTGATGCCTGGCAGCACAGGCAGCAGCGCGCCACGCTCCGGCTCCGGTTCAGTGAGAAAAGGCATGGCACCCTACGTGTTGTTGGACCTTCTGACATGCCGCAAACCCGCCGCACTGGCAACGCCCACTGGTTAGGTCCGTTGGCCAGTGGCAGGATCGCGTCACCAACCAAGGAGGAGACAACCATGCCCAAGGGACTGCTGCTCGCGGCCTTCGACTTCAGCACCGCGCATGAGGATGAGTTCCACGCCTGGTATGATACCGAACACGTACCGGAACGTCTGCGCGTGCCCGGCTTCCTGAACGCGGAACGCTGGATCGACACGGCCAATCCGAAAATTGCCATCGCCACCTACGACGTTGAAAGCACCGGCGTGTTCGACAGCCCCGCCTATCGGGCCGTCGGCGGCGCCAATGGCACGCCCTGGACCAAGCGGGTGACGACGATGGCGAACCGCCTGATGCGCTTCGTCGGCGATCAGGTGAAGCCGGGCGACCTCGTTGCGCCCTCAGGCGCGGGTGCACTGCTGATGGCGTCGATGAACGTCGATGCCGCGGTCGAGCCGGAATTTAACGAATGGTACAACACCGAACACCTGCCCCTGCTCGGCGCGGTGCCGGGCGTATTGGCCGCCCGCCGCTTCCAGCGCAGCGATACGGAGTCAGAACGCAAATTCGTTGCGCTGTATCACATGAAGGATGTCGAGGTCTCGCGCTCCGATGCCTGGAGCAAGGCAGCCAACACGCCGTGGACCGAGAAGATGCGGCCGCACTTCAAGGACGCCATGGTGCTGCGGCTGAACCGCTACCAGCGCCGCGGCTGACTGGTTGCGCTGGCGGCGAATTTAGTGCCGGGCGCGCAACATCGCCGCCAGCGTCCCGGGATCGGTCACCGACAGGCCGCAGACATGATGCCGGCAGACGAAGGCGGCAGCGCCTGACGCCACCGATTTGCCATAGGCCGGGTGGTCGGCCGGCAGCACCGCGCCATCAGCGCGCAACACCACAACAGCCGGGTCTGGTGCCACGAGCCCCGCGTGCAACAGCGCCGCCGCTTCGGGCGCGTCGCCCGCGCCGGCCACCACGACGGTCGCGGCTTCGGCCAACAGGTCAGCCGCACCCAGCAGCGTCGGCATCGACGCCATCTGATCCGGCTGTGCCGCGAAGGCGCGCAGCGCGGCTTCAGTGCGCGCGCGCCAGTCCGGATCGCCGGTCAGGTGGTACAGCAGCGCCATCACCTCGGTCATCAGCGCGGCGCCGGCCGGCGTGGCCGCATCGGCGCCGTTACGCGGTCGTACCACCGGCACGTCGGCGGCGCCGGCGGCGGTGGTGTAGAATCCACCTTCCGGGTCGCCGAACGCGGTGCGCGCGACGTTGGCCAGATGGATTGCCGTCCGCAGCAGGTCCGGATCCCCGGTCGCCTGGTGCAGCGCCAGCGCGGCGCGGGCAATGGCCGCCTGATCGTCGATCAGCCCAGCCGCCGTAACCCGCCCCAGGCGCCAGGCATGCGCCACGCCGCCGTGGCTCTCCGCCATATGCGTCAGCACGAAGTCGAACGCCTCGCGCGCCCGCTCCAGCCACCCGGGCTTGCCGAACACCGAGGCGGCGCGCGCCAGCGCCGCAATCGCCAGGCCGTTCCAGTCAGCCAGTACCTTGTCGTCTCGTCCCGGCCGGACGCGCACAGACCGCGCGGTGAACAGCATCTCGCGGCATTCCGCCAGCCGAGCTTCGGAGGCCGCATCACCCGGCAGCGTGACGCGGCGCAGAATTGTCCGACCTTCCCAATTGCCGCGCGGCTTCACGTCGTAGGCACGCTTGAACGCCCGCGCGTCAGCGCCCAGCAATGTGTCGATCTCGGCTTCCGTCCAGACGTAGAAGCGGCCTTCCTCACCCTCGCTGTCCGCATCCTCCGAAGCGGCAAAGGCTGTCCGGCCGTCGGCGCGGGCAGCGGTCATGTCGCGCATCAGCCAATCGACCGTTTCGGCTGCGCGCTGTTCGTAGAGCGGGTTCGGACGGTCGGCGTGCGCCAGGGCCAGCAGGTCGAGAATCTGCGCGTTGTCGTACAGCATCTTCTCGAAATGCGGCACGAGCCATTCCGCGTCCGTGGAGTATCGTGCATAGCCGCCGCCAAGATGGTCGTAGATGCCGCCTTGCGACATCCGCTCCAGCAACAGATGCAGCGCGTCGCGGCCAGCCGTATCGCCGGTGCGGAACGCGTTCTGCCAGAGGAAGCGCTGGATCGGCGGATTGGGGAATTTCGGCGCCCCGCGTAAGCCGCCCAGATCCGTATCGACAAGGCGCAGATACGCCCCGGCGACGGCCTCCAGCAGCGCCGGGGTCGGCAAGTCGCCGGATGTGACCGCCGACTGCGCGGCGAGATGCTGGCTCAGCGCCTGCCGGTTATGCGTGACCGATTCGGCTCCCGAACCGAATGCCTCGGCGACGCCCTGCAACACCTGGCGAAAGGACGGCTTGCCCCAGCGCGGCTCTGGCGGGAAGTAGGTGCCGCCCCAGAACGGCGTGCCATCGGGCGCGGCGAACATGGTCAACGGCCAGCCGCCCGGCTCGCCAAGGGCATTCAGCGCCGCCATGTAGATGGCGTCGATATCCGGACGCTCCTCGCGGTCGATCTTGATGTTGACGAACAGCCGGTTCATCACCGCCGCGGTGTCGGGGTCGTCGAAGGATTCGTGCGCCATAACGTGGCACCAGTGGCAGGCGGCGTAGCCGATGGAAATCAGCAGCGGCTTGCCCTGCTCCTGCGCCTCCCGCAGTGCCGCCGCGCCCCAAGGCCGCCAGTGCACCGGGTTGGCAGCGTGCTGCAGCAGATAGGGCGAGGTCTCCTCGGCCAGCAGGTTGCGTGCATCGGCCATCATCGATTCCTCCGGCAAGCCGCGCGTGCGGCAGCGTCGCTGGGGGCACATGGGATGACATGCAGGGAGATGCGAGGTTTACCCAGCGTTAACTTCGCCATGGCAGCCTGCGGCCATGAGGCCTCGTCACCGAAGCGGCCGAAGCGCCTATGCCAGCGGCCTCGCCGCCGAGGACCTCGTGTGCGCCGCCCTGACAGCGGATGGGTGGACCATCCTGGGCCGCCGTCTTCGCACCGCGGCCGGCGAAGTCGATGCGGTCGCAGAAAAATCTGGCCTGTTGGCGGTTGTCGAGGTCAAGCACCGGCCCAACCTGGCCGACGCGGCCGTGGCACTGGCACCGCGGCAACAGGCACGCCTGCTGGCAGCAACGGACATCCTGCTGGCGGAGCACCCGGAGTGGGGCGCCGCCGGGGTGCGCTTCGATCTGCTGCTGGTGGATGCCACAGGCGCCGTCCGCCGCATGGCCGACGCCTTCCGCGGATAAATCCGCCTATCGCCGGTGGCGCGCGAGGTTGACCTTAGGGTCGTCATCGACCGCAGTGAGGTACATGGTCATGTCGCCCATCCACCGCGTCTGGAACGTAATACGCACCGGCAGCGGCGCCTCGCCGGTCCGCAACGGCGCCAGCCAAGCAGATCCCCGCAGCGGCCGCGCCGCCTTCTCCCGGTCCTCGTCCAGCTTGAAGCCGGCAACCAGCCGTCCGACGAAGTCGCAACGCAGGGCCTTGCCGGCGAAGATCGACCGGCTGGACGTCGGCAGCATCTCCTCGCCGCCGGTGGTGGCTTTGATCTCCACGGCCCGCCTGCCGTCATAGGTGCGCACGGCGCCGTCGCAGCGGCCGGTCTTCTCGACCGTGCGAACCAGTTGCGCCAACGCGCTGACGGCGTCGATGGTGTTCTGCTGCAGGCTGGCGGGCACTGGCTCCCGCTCCTCGTCGGCCGTCGGACGCATTTCCTTCACCACAGGTGTGCCACGGTCATATTCGATGCGGACCACCCGTTCCTCGCCGCGCCATTGGCCAAGCGCGAGGAAACGCGACGGACGCGGGACCGCGCTGCCCCAGGAGCCGGTGACGAGATCGTACTGATAGCCGTGCACGAAGACGCTGGTCATGCCGGTGGTGTGATACGCCAGTTCGATCTGATAGGTCGTGGGGCCGAGCGCTATGCCGGCGTCCACTTCGGCGACCTGCAGGCCAGCGGCGTAGGTATTGAAGGTGAGATGGGCAGCCAGCGGCGCCTGCGCGTGAGCCACGGCAGGACTTGCCATCACGGCCATGAAACACAAGGTCGCTGGCTTCATTGTGCAAATGTATGGGGCGCGCCGGTTCAGGCAAGCGGGTGGGCGGTCACATTGGCTTTTTGTCATGGAACCGGCGCACGGCGCTGGACGTGCGGCCCGTTGCCCGGCGCATCAATGATCGACCGCCTGAACCGCCTCCTCCAACTCCTGAAAGCTCGGCATGTGCTCGCTGGGCACCATCTTGCGGCCGGACTCCACGCTGACCTGCGGCGCATTCCCGTGCAGATGCGTAACGAGAACAGCGCGGATCACTTCGTGATACGCCGCCTCCTCCTCGACCACGCCCTTCAACCGCGAGGCGCAGGGACCGACCATCCCATACGCCAGCAGGACGCCGAGGAAGGTGCCGGTCAGCGCGCCGCCGATCATGGCGCCCAGGATCGCGGGCGGCTGGTCGATATGGGACATGGTCTTGATCACGCCCAGCACCGCCGCGACGATCCCCAGTGCCGGCAAGGCATCGGCCATTGATTGGAGCGCATGCGCCGGATGCATCTCCTCGTTCAGGTTCTTCTTCAGCTCCCGCGCCATCACGTCCTCGATCTGGTTCGGGTCGTCGGCGTTCATGCCCACCATGCGCAGGTAGTCGCATATCAATGCGCTGGCGTGATGGTTATTCATAATCTTCGGAAATTTCTGAAATGCCGGGCTGTCGTGCGGCTTCTCGATGTGCGGTTCCAGCGCCATGGTGCCCTTGGTGCTGGCCAACCGGACCAGGAAGAACAGCAGGCACAGCAGATCGATGTAGTCCTTTTTCTTGAACGCCCCGCCTTTCATGATCTTGCCGAAGCCTGACAGCGTGTGCTTGATGCCTGTCATACTGTTGGCCATCAGGAATGTTCCCATGGCCGCACCGCCGATCGTCCACATTTCGAACGGAACTGCCTCAATCAGCGGCTCCATGCTGCCACCCGCAGTCAGGTAGCTGCCGAGCACGCAGACGAACAGGAAGATCTGGCCGCCGATTACCAGCATGGGCGGGCGTCAGGGGGTAACCGGCGGCAGCCGGCCGTCAGGCGACAGCGCCTGCCGCAGCACGAGAATGGCGATGCGCCGGTTGGCCGCCGCCAGGGGTTCGGCCGGCAGCAGCGGCTCCCGGTCGGCATGGCCGCTGACCGAGGAGACCCGGTTGTCCGGAAAGCCGCCATCGCTTAGCAGGCGCCGCGTGGCGTTTGCCCGTTCCGCCGACAACTCCCAGTTGGTGCGGTCCGGGCCGGGAAACGGCGCCGCATCGGTATGCCCGGTCACTGAAATCGGGCGATCCAGCTTCATCAACACCGGAGCAACCTTCTGGATCAGCAGGCGCGCCCGCTCATTCGGGCGGGCGGAGCCGGTCGGGAACATCGGCACCTTGACTTCGTCCAGGATCTGGATCCGCAACCCCTGTGGCGTGATGTCGATGGCAAGCTGCTTGGCGAGGTCAGCCAAGGCTGGGTCGGAGCGCACCGCCTCCTTGATCTGCTCTGCCGCGGCGTCGAACGCGGCCTTTTCCTTGCGCTCCGCCTCCTCCCGAGCGGCTCGGATGCGATCAAGCTCAGCCTGCGTCAGGGCCATGGGATCGACGGTATCCGGTTTGGCGTCCGGCCGAACCTCCCGCGGCGCGGCGAGACCGGGCGCGGTATTCGGCCCGGCAAGCTTGCTTTCCACTGGCCCGCCCGTGCCCGGTGGGCGAGGTGGGCCCACATCGCCGCGCACCTTGTCGTTGTCCAGGTCGGCGGCATAGTCGACGGCGGAGGAACCCTGTCCGACACCTTCACCCTCCGGCGCTCGATGCGGTTCCTCGGCGACCGGATCGGGGCCGTCGGTAACATTGGTGAAAATCGGCCGCTGGCCATTGGTCACCTGCACCGCACCGCGGTCGGACACCATGGCGCCATTATCGAATGCGGTATGGCCACCAAACGGCTGTCCGGTGCCGGACGAGTTATGCGACATCAGATTGCTTGGGCTGAAGTAGTCGGCGAGGCCCTTGCGCTGGTCCTCGGTCGTCGCGTTCAGCAGCCACATCAGCAGGAAGAAGGCCATCATGGCGGTAACGAAGTCAGCATAAGCCACCTTCCAGGCGCCGCCGTGGTGGCCGCCTTCCTCGATGGTGAACTTCTTGATGATGACTGTTCCCTTACCCTTCCTGTCCCTTCCCTTGCCTGCCATGGCACCCTCCGGATCGATGCCATCATCGCTGGGAAGGGTTAACGCTCCTTTAACCGGCCCACGGTGGTCATCTCGTTGCCATTCGGCTGGAATTGACGGCGCGCAAGGCGCCCCGGCGCGGCGATGTCATACTTGCGGCGTGAGCATGGAGATGGAGAAAGGGGACCATCATGCCTGAACATCATGACCTGCTGATCCTCATCGCCGACGGAGAGCACGCGCGCTTCGTCCGACCGGCTGCCGATCATGCACTTCATACCCAGGAAGCCATCGACTCGCCGGCGGCGCACCAACGCTCCGCCGACCTTGGATCGGACCGCCCCGGCGCCGCATTCCACAGCACCTCGACCGCGCATCACGCGGTGGCGCCACGACACGACCCACATGACCTGGCAAAGGAGCATTTTGCCAAGGATCTGGCCGCCAGGCTGAACCAGGCTGCCGCCCAGGACGCCTTCGCGGCGCTGGTGCTGGTCGCGCCGCCGCACACACTGGCCACGATCCAGGCCGGGCTGGACGCGACAGCCCGCGGCCGCGTCGTGGGCGCGTTGGACAAGGATCTGGTGAAGACGCCAGATCACGAACTGGGCCCGCATCTCCGCGACTGGGTCCGGCCGGTCCACCGCCAGCACTGAGGAGGAACCCGCATGGTTGGCATCACGCTGTCACCGGAACAGGTCCGCGGCGCCCCACCCGAGGTGCGCCGCTGGCTGGAGCAACAGATCGCCGAGGCGCTCGGCTTCCAACGTCCGGCTGCGGCGGCGATGCAGCCGCCGCCGAAGCACCTGATCGCCTGTGACGTCGAACCGCTGCGGACGATCCTGCAGGCGTTCCAGAACGTCCTGCCGGTGGTCAGCGTCTTCTTCGAGTTGGCACGCGAGCCGGCAATGGTTTCGCCGCAGGGGCTGCGCGTGCTGCACCTGGATGACATGACGCGGCACTGCCGGTTGCAGTCGCCGGCACAAATTGTCGCTTGCCTGGATGCGATCAACCGTGCGCTGCAAGGCGTGCTGCGCGATCCGGAGGCGGTGCTGACCGTGATCGACAGCAATGAGCACGTGCTGGTGCCGGACGTCACCGCCCGCAGCATTCATACGCTGTGGGAGGAAGTCGTGCGGCCGCATGCCGCCGCTCCGGCGCCCACGACCCAGGCAGAGCCGGCCGCGGTGAATGCCGGCCAACCATACCAGTCGCCCTATGCGATCAACGTCGCGCCGCAACCGCCGGGCGGTCTGCCCAGGGCCGGCTGACTAGAAACGGCTGACCAGGAGCGGCTGACCAGGCGGTCAGCCCGCCGCCAGTTTCCGCACCAGGGCCTGCGACTCCGGTGCGCCCCAGTCGGCGGCGCCTTCCAGCTTGGCCACGACCTCGCCCGCCTTGTTGATGATCAGCGTGGTGGGGATGCCACGCGCGGCCACCGCACGCGCCAACGCACCTTTCGGGTCCAGCAGCACCGGCAGGCCGGTGACGTTGTTCCTGTCATACCACGCCTGCACCGCGCCGGCGCCGCCACGGTCCGAGGACAGCGGCAGCACGGCAATGTCCTCGGGCGCCAACGCCTTGGACAGCGCCTCCAGCGACGGCATTTCGGCAACGCACGGGGCGCACCAGGTCGCCCACAAATTCACCACCATGCCGCGGCCCCGGAAGTCGGCCAGGCGGTGCTCCGCCCCGTCAGCCGACAGGAACGGGACATCCGGCACCGGTTCCGGCGGCGCCAGCGGCTTCAGTGCCTTCGATAGCGGCGGCAGGTTTTCCGCCGCCAGCGGTTTGCGCAGGCTGACGGCCACGGCTAGGGTGCCGCCCGCCGCCGCCAGGAGTGTTCGGCGGTGCAGCCTCATTCCGGAACCCGCCCCGTGACCGACAGTCCAGACCGAACGAACGAACCCGCCAACATGCAGTGGGGCGGCCGCTTCGCCGGCGGTCCCTCGGTGATCATGCAGGACATCAACGCCTCCATCGGGTTCGACCGCAAGCTGTGGCGGCAGGACATACGCGGATCGCGGGCCCATGCCGCCATGCTGGCGAAAATCGGTTTGCTATCCGCGGAAGATGAGGATGCGATCGGCCAGGGTCTAGAGGCGATCGCACAGCAGATCGACGCCGGCAGCTTCCCGTTCGACGCCGCCCTCGAAGACATCCACATGAACATCGAGGCGCGGCTGACGGAGCGGATCGGCGACGCCGGCCGCCGCCTGCACACCGCGCGCAGCCGCAACGACCAGGTGGCGACGGATTTCCGCCTGTGGGTGCGCGACGCCATCGACGGGCTGGGCGCGCAGGTCACCGACGTGATGCGCGCGCTGGCGGAACGTGCGGCCGATCACGCCGCCGATCCGATGCCCGGATTTACCCATCTGCAGACCGCGCAGCCGGTGACCTTCGGGCACCATCTGCTGGCCTATGTCGAGATGCTGGACCGTGACCGCGGCCGGCTGGCCGACTGCCGCAAGCGGCTGAACGAATGTCCGCTGGGATCGGCCGCGTTGGCCGGCACGTCGTTTCCGATCGACCGGCAGATGACGGCGCAGGCCCTGGGCTTCGACCGGCCGACAGCGAATTCCCTGGATGCCGTGTCGGATCGCGACTTCGCGCTGGAGTTCCTGGGCGCCGCGGCGATCAGCGCCATGCACCTGTCGCGGCTGGCGGAAGAGATCATCATCTGGTGCAGCGCGCCCTACCGCTTCATCCGGCTGTCGGACGCGTTCACCACCGGGTCCTCGATCATGCCGCAGAAGCGCAATCCGGACGCGGCGGAGCTGGTGCGGGCCAAGACCGGCCGCATTACCGGCGCGCTGGTCGGGCTGCTGACGGTGATGAAGGGCCTGCCGCTGGCCTACGCGAAGGACATGCAGGAGGACAAGGAACCGGTGTTCGACGCCGCCGAGGCGTGGGCGCTTTCGCTCGCCGCCACCGCCGGCATGGTGCGCGACCTGAC
>JAFEFW010000631.1 GCA_018240405.1 Pseudomonadota bacterium | reverse complement strand
TCAGGGCCCAGGCTGCCGTGGCGTCCAGGTCCGCCATATAGCGCGCATCCGGCGCCTTCAGGATGACCTCGCTGAGGATCTGGCTGACGTCGGTCATCTTCGACAGGTCGCCCTGCCTGGCGTAGTACTCGGTCGCAACCGCGAAGTAGCCAGCTTTGGCGAGGCGGCGACAGACGTCCTTGATATACTCGTGGACGCCGAAGATTTCCTCATTCACCAGTACGACCGGAAACGTTCCCGGCTTCGCCGGTCGGGCGAAATAGGCTGGCAGGCTCCCGTCGTTGGTGGGGATCTTGGCCTCACCTGCTTCGATACCCGCGGTGTCCGTGCGGATGGCCTGCGCCTCCACCCGCTGGGTGGCCAGGGTGAAGCCGGACATCAGCCCGGACATCACCACGCCGCGGCGAGCCACAGGGTAGCGCCGCAGCCCGGTCAGTTGCGTGTCGTCGTTCATGCTGACCACCGAGTTTTGCCTCTTACGCCACGGCGACTCTGCACGACCTGCGGCCGGTCGGTACCACCGGTGCCCTACCCTATCGCACGGCCTGTCCGCGACGGCGTCAAGATCGCGTTGTTCCTATCGTTAGCGGCTGCGAACTATGCGCCTCGTCACCGGCGGTTCCGTGCGCAGTGGATGCGGCGCCATAATGACCGGCTCGGCACGACGTCGGCGGCGGGCGCCCGCTTCGCCATCAGGGCGCGCAGGCCCTGTTCTGACGGAGCGCGGGCAGCGGCCCCGACGTTCGGCCACACCGCATGTTCTTGCACCGCGTCAATTGCGGAGAGCGTATTCGCGCCACCGGAGGCGATCGAACATGCCCGGCGTACCCCATCTGGCGGCCCCAGGGTGGACGAGGACCGGTCGCTTCCGCGACTGGCTGGCTGCAGGCCACCCGTGCCGATCGCCGCGTCGGGGCACGCTGTCGTGACGACGACACAGACTCGCCGTTGCCGCACCCGTGATGGGATACAGCAACGGTCCGTTTGGAAACCGGGACTATTTCATCGCCTTCTGCAGGTTTTCATCCAGCTTGGACAGGAAGGCCTGCGTGTTCAGCCACGGCTGGTCCGGGCTGATGAGCACGGCGAGGTCGCGGGTCATGGCGCCGGACTCCACAGTCTCGATGCAGACCCGCTCCAGCGTCTCGGCAAAGGCGGTGACGTCCGGCGTGCCGTCGAACTGGCCGCGATAGATCAGGCCGCGGGTCCAGGCGAAGATCGAGGCGATCGGATTGGTCGACGTCTCCTTGCCTTGCTGGTGCTGGCGGTAGTGGCGGGTGACGGTGCCATGCGCCGCCTCGGCCTCCACCTTCGTGCCGTCCGGGCTGAGCAGCACCGAGGTCATCAGCCCCAGTGAGCCGAAACCCTGCGCCACGGTGTCGGACTGCACGTCGCCGTCGTAGTTCTTGCAGGCCCAGACATAGCCGCCGTTCCACTTCAGCGCGCAGGCAACCATGTCGTCGATCAGGCGATGCTCATACGTCAGGCCGCGCTTGTCGAACTCCGCCTTGAATTCGTTCTGGTAGACGGTCGCGAAGATATCCATGAAGTAGCCGTCATAGGCCTTCAGGATGGTGTTCTTGGTGGAGAAGTACAGCGGCCAGCCACGCATCAGCGCGTAGTTGAAGCTGGCGCGGGCGAACCCCTCGATCGACTTGCGGGTGTTGTGCATCGCCATCGACACACCACCGCCTTCGCCGAAATCATGCACTTCCAGCGTCTGCGCCGGGCCGCCATCCGCCGGCTGGTAGGTAATAGTGACCTTGCCGGGTCCCGGCACCTTCATTTCGGTGGCGCGGTAGATATCGCCATAGGCGTGGCGGCCGATGACGATCGGCTGCGTCCAGTGCGGCACCAGGCGCGGGACGTTCTTGCAGATGATCGGCTCGCGGAAGATCGTGCCGTCCAGGATGTTGCGCAGGGTACCATTCGGGCTGCGATACATGCGTTTGAGGTCGAATTCCTTCACCCGTGCCTCGTCCGGCGTAATGGTCGCGCACTTCACACCGACGCCGTACTGGGCGATGGCATGCGCCGCATCGACCGTCACCTGGTCGTCCGTCTTGTCACGGTATTCAATGCCGAGATCGTAATACTTCAGATCGATGTCGAGATAGGGCAGGATCAGCTTGTCCTTGATAAAGCCCCAGATAATGCGGGTCATCTCGTCCCCGTCGAGCTCGACGACGGGGGTCTTAACCTTGATCTTTGCCATCATGTCCCCATGTGCGCGCGGTGCGGCAGCGTCCGGCGGACCGGCCCGTCGCGATGCGCCCGACAATCGCACCGGCTGTCGCGCAGGGCAAGCCGGCCTGGTCGCCGGAGCGCAGCCCGGGCCGATATTTCGCCTGCCTATGCCAGTTCTGTTGGCCTGTGGAGCAATTGCGGGTTAGGACACAACCGGACGGCCCGCCGGCCGGTCGGCGGCTGCAACAACCGGACGCAATGAAGACAGGCAAGCACCAGCTCGGCACGGGTGGCATCCTCGCGGTGACCGCTTGTCTGATCGCGCTCCTCTGGGTCGGGATGTTGCAGGCCATCGACGCGCAGCGCGCGCAGGTTCGTGCGCGGGTCGAGGCGGTGCTGGCCGGCCAGGCTGCGGCAGCCGCCGCGCAGATCGAACGCCAGATCATCTCGATTGACCAGGCGTTGCGACAGATCGCGGCAGCGTGGCTGACCGATCCACGCGGCTTCGACATCGGCGCGCAGCGGGCGCAGGCGGTGGCGCTGAATGGGCTGGCGCAGGACGTCTTGCTGATCGATGCCGCGGGTGTTGTCCAGCAATCGACGCTGTCCGAGGCGATTGGGCGCAGCGTGACCGGCCAGAGCTACTTTGCCGCCTTTGCCACAAGCGGACGGACCGATACGCTCTTCCTTGGACCGGCCACGATCAGCCCGCTCCTGCGGCAATGGCACATGAACGCTGCTCGACCGATCTACCGCGCGGATCGCTCGCTCGCCGGCGTCATTGACACGGATTACCGTATCAGCGCCATCACCCGCGTGCTTTCACAGCCGGCGCTGGGTGCGGGCGGCCTGGCGATGCTGATCGGGCTGAACGACGGCAAGATGCGCGGCGCCGTCGGTGCGCCACCTGGTGATCCCGACCTGTCCCTGGCCGATACAGCCTTATTTGCAGAACTGAAGCAGCAGCCCGCCGGAGTCTGGCTTGGCCGCTCCCCGGTCGACGCGGTGCCGCGCATCCATGCCTTCCACCGTCTGGCGAATCGCGACCTCGCCGTGGCCGTCGCGATGGATGAGCAGGAGGCCTATGCTCCGGTGCAGACGCTTCAGGGCGTCGCCCTGCTGGCCGCGCTCGGCGGCACGGTGTTGCTGCTTTTGCTCGCCTGGCTGCTCGCTGGCCGGATCAGGCTGGCCGCCCGCAGCGCGGCGCGGGAGCGGCAGAACCAGGAAGACCTGGCCGTCGCCACTGCCCAGGCGGAGGCGTACAAGGCTGCGGACGCGGCACGCGGCGAGCATCTCGATGCCGTCCTCGCCAATACGATTGAAGGCATCTGTATCATCGATTCCCGCATGTGCGTGGCGCACTGGAGCAGCCGCTATCCCGAACTCGCCGGCATTCCCCCCGAGCGGATGCGCATCGGCCTGCCTCTGGAGGAGATGTTGCGGGCGCAGCTGGCGCACGGGGAAACCGATCCCGCGGATGATCCCGAAGCCGAAATCGCGCGGCGAATGGCCCGCCTGCGCAGCGGCACCTATACCACTACGCGCCGCCAGCGGCAGAATGGCCGGGTTGTAGAGATCCAGCGCAGGATGCTGCCGGACGGCGGTTTTGTAACCTTCTACATTGATATAACAGAGAAGGTTCGCTCCGAGGAAACCCTGAGCGAGTTACGCGCATTGCTCGGGGCGGCTCGCGGCGCCAGCGCCTGGTTCAGCGCTGCGGTGCTACGAGATTTGCAGTCGGTGCTGGCAATACTCGGGTCAGCAGCAAGGGCCGGGACTGACAATGCTTCGCTGGTACAGCGAGCGGACCTGACCCTGCGCACGGTCAACGCCGATATTGACGAGATCGCCAGTATCTCTGCCGGCGCGATGAACATTCACCGGCGCCTGTTCAGCCTTCCGGCCTTGATCGATGACGTCGTGACGTCCTGTGGGCGCTCGCTCGTCGGCACGGAAATCGTGCTGCTGGCGCCGGTTTCCGGCGCGCTGCCGCCGGACCTCTACACGGATCCAGACCGGCTGCGGCAGCTACTCACCAGTCTCATTGAGCTGGCCTGCTTTGGTTCAAGCGGCCGCACCGTAACGCTGGAGGTCCAGCCTCCGCTGCCTGGCTTCGACGGGCTGGCGCTGATGATCCGTGCCTCGCGCCACCCGCTCGATCCGGCGCAACTCAGTCCATTCCTGCAGGGACTGCAGGCCGCGCTATCCGCTCCGGCTCCCGGAATACCTGCTCTGAATCTGCGGACAGTGATCTGCGGCGAGGTCGCCGCGCGGCTGGATGCATCGATTGCGTGCGAGGCGTGGCGTAGTCCCGATGGCGAGAAAGGTCTTTCCCTGTCCCTCCGGCTACCCGCTCAGGTCCTGCCGGCCGGGGGTTCGGGCCAGGCTATTCCGGCGATCGGCGATCTGGAGGCAGTGCGGGAGCTGCCGTGGCCGCGGCTGCCGCGGACGCGCGTGCTTCTGGCCGATGACATTCCGGCGGCGCAGGTCGTGACGGCAACGCTGCTGCGAAGGGCTGGCCACTTGGTTGACATCGCCGCTAACGGCGCGGAAGCCATCGAGGCTGTCCAGTCGCGACCATACGACCTTGTATTCATGGACATGATGATGCCGGGCATGGGCGGCACCGCTGCCACCGCCGCGATCAGGGCCCTGCCCGAACCAGCCCGGTCGGTGCCGGTTGTAGCGCTTACGGCGGACATGGTAGCGGCGGGCGACGGCGACGCGAAGCAGGCCGGATTCGACGGCGTGCTGGTCAAGCCGGTGACGCTGAACGCCCTGCTGCAGGCACTTGGCGCCTATGTCTGGTACCGATTCCCCAAACCTGAGGAGCGGCCTGGCACCGCCAGGGCGGCAGGTGATACGCCGCCACCGCCGCCGGTCCTTGCCGCGGATCGCTTGCTTGAACTCCGTACAAACCTGCCACCCGAGACGTTCGTGCAGCTGATCGAGGAGTGCCTGGTCGATCTCGACGCCAAGATGCCGGCGTTGCGCCGGGCCATATCCAGTGGCGCGTTGGGTGCTGTGACGGCCCATGCGCATGCCATGGTGGGCATGGCGGCGGGATACGGCATGGCTGCGCTGGAAGCATCGCTCCGTTCTGCCCTGGCCGCCGCCCGTGCCGGCGACCGTGCTGCCCTGGGTCAAGCCATGATCACGCAGATTGAGGCTGATCTCGCCACGACGACACGGGCGCTGCGGGAGATGATGCAGGACGTGCTCGCCTGAGCGACGTGCGTTAACCACTCATTTACCGCCAGGTGCTACACCGGGCGCGCCTGATACCGATCCTGCCACTGCGGCCGGTGCTTGGGAGTTGGGCGATTCGTGGCCCTGCATTGGGCCGCCATGCACCAAAGTCGGCTTCTGGACTGGAATCATGTTGTCGCCAGCAACGTTGGCCGGCACTTCTGTCGGCCCCGGCACCGCAACACCGACGCTCGTCCGGCGCGCCAACGTGCCGCCGGTAACGCCGGGCGGCTCGCCGCTGACGAACGTGCCTGCGCGTCCTCCGGTCACCCCACAGGCACCGTCCGCGCCGGCAGCCCCTGCCCTTCCATCGCGGGGGCTACCGCGTGGCTCGCTGCTTGACCTGACAGTATAGCCGGAGGGCAACAGGCCAGGCGCCGATTCGGCGTGAGAGCCGGGAACAACACGTTTTGCCTTGATCCGCTGGAACCCGCTTGTCACCGTAAGGCATGGCCTCGTTTACACGCCGTGTTCCTCAGGGCGACAACCGGGAGCGAGCCGTCTGCAACGACTGCGGCTTCGTCGCCTATGAAAACCCGAAAGTCGTCGCCGGCGCCGTGGTGGTGGCGGGCGACAGGGTCCTGATGTGCCGGCGCGCGATTGAACCTCGCCGCGGCTTCTGGACACTGCCCGCCGGTTACATGGAACTTGGCGAGACGCTGGAGGAAGCGGCAGCACGCGAGGCGCATGAAGAGGCCGAAGCCCTGATCCGGTTGGATGGCGTGCTGGCGATTTTCACCGTCGCCCGGATCGGCCAGGTTCAGGTCATCTACCGTGCGCGGTTCGCCGACCCGGACGCGCCGGCGTTCAGCGCTGGTCCGGAAAGTCTGGAAGTCGGCCTGTTCCGTTGGGATGAGATACCGTGGAACGAGATCGCGTTTCCGACGGTGGTCTGGGCGTTGGATGCCTGGAAGGCCGTCGGCGATGGTCCCTTGGGCGTTCCAGCCACCAACCCGCCCGCCGACCTGCGCGGCGTACATGGGCTGGCGGCGATGCCAAACAGGCAGAGCGAATGATCATGAGAGCAGCATTATTTCTGATGGCGATTTTAGCGGCGGGTCCTGCAATGGCGGAGGCTTTGCCACTACCGCCGGTGCCCCCGGCACAGGTTCCGGGCGCGCGGGCGGCCCCTGTTCCCGATCCCGACGCCATCTTCGGCCTGCCCGCGGAAACGCAGCAGACGAGTGTGGAGATCCGGAATTTCCAGCCGCCATCCTATACGCCGGGCATGGCGTTCACGCCGGGTTCGCGCTTCCGTACGCCAGAGGAGCGCAGGCCGATTCAGACGCCGGGTCTGAGCCTGGTCGTGCCATTGGAGTAGCAGGCCGCGCCGGAGACGATGCCTGCTGCGCTACGCTGCCACATGCTGTGCCCTTTCCGCCGGGACCAACCCCTGGGTCCGGCGGAAGTGGCGAGCGGGAGTCAGCTAAAGTGGCTGTGACCAGTAACGCCGATCCTGCTGCTATCCTGCGGAGTGGTCCCTGAACCCGCGATCTCACAGTCCCGCAAGAGTAAATTCGCCTTCCATAACTGCGACGCAGCGTCCCCCGAGCTTCACCACCACCCCATGCTCGGGCGTGCGAGCGACCCGTGTCAGCAACGTGCTCGGCCGCCCCATGTCCACACCCTGACGGACACATAGCGCCAGGTCAGAGCTCTGGCGAAGCTCCGCCAGAAGGGCGGACATCGCGGCCGTGGCGCTGCCCGTAGCCGGGTCTTCCGCCATAAACCCAGTGAACATCCGTGCCTGAACATCGCAGTCGGTCTCATCCGGGTCGAGCGCCAGGGTGTAGGCATAAACCGAATGCGCCCCATCCAGCGGCAGCAACCGCTCATAGGCTGACTTGTCCGGCCGAGCCTGTCGCAGCGCAGCGCGCGATGCCAGTTCAACGACAAGGAAGGGCAGCCCGACCGAAACCACCTGCGGCAGGTGCCCGTCGGTCTTGATGTCCGCCGCAGCCAGGC
This sequence comes from Pseudomonadota bacterium, assembly GCA_018240405.1. Classification (GTDB taxonomy): domain Bacteria; phylum Pseudomonadota; class Alphaproteobacteria; order Acetobacterales; family Acetobacteraceae; genus Rhodopila. Next base: position 45,610 of record JAFEFW010000631.1, on the reverse strand, counting down.
AGAGGCACGCAGCCGCCTGCTCCGCCGAGACCTGACCGCGACGCGACAAGGCTTCGGGGCAGGTCAACTCGGCACCCGTCAGCACGCCATCAGTCCAGAGCAAATCCACCGGAACCAGCCCGGCGGCTTCCTCGAACACCATTTGCCGGACCGGCTCCCGACCTTCGGCCAGCAGGGACCGGGCCAGGACAAAGGCCGTGCCAATATTGGGATGGCCGGCGAACGGCACCTCGCGCGCCGGCGTGAAGATGCGGACCTGAGCTGTATGGTCGGGGTCCGCCGGCGGCAGGACGAAGGTGCTTTCGATATAGTTGAACTCGCGGGCGACGGCCTGCATCTGCGCCGCCGACAAGCCTGCGGCATCCAGCACCACGGCCACCGGGTTGCCACGGAACATGCGGTCGGTGAACACGTCGGCGGTGACGTAGCGGCGCTGCCCGGGTTTGCTCTGGTTCATGGTTGCAACTTGGCCCGTTCCGTAATGCTGATACAATCGACAGATTGTCTCAGCGACAGGAGGTCACTTTGGGGCGCAAGGCGTTGGAACTCGCGAACGGGCTGGAGGCCGCGATCCGCGACGGCCGGCTCATTCCGGGCGTCCGCCTGCCGACGCACCGGGAGATGGCGCACCAGCACGGGGTGGCGCTGAACACGGCTTCTCATGCCATGCGCCTGCTGACCGCTCGTGGCCTTATTGTTGGGGAAACAGGGCGCGGCTCCTTTGTCCGGACGCCACACCACGTCGACGCCGGCGCATTCTCATTGGACCGGACCGCTCCTGCGCAGATCGACCTGGCGCGCAACGTCATGCCGTTGCCGGGACTGGCGGAGCGCCTGGAGGCCGCGGTCCGGGCCGTGCTCCGCCGCGAGCGGGACTTGCTGACCGATTATCAGCCACATGCCGGACGCCTGACCGACCGGGTCACTGCCGCACACGCCCTCTCCCGCACAGGGCACCTGCCTGATGATCCGTCGCGCGTGCTTATCTGTGCGGGCGGGCAGCACGCGATCACCGTTGCGCTGATGGCGACGACGAAACCGGGCGATGCGGTTGCCGTCGAAAATCTCACTTGGCCGGGCATCCAGGCGGCAGCGGCGGCGCTCGGATTGGAACTCGTGCCTCTGCCACTGGACAAGGACGGGTTACGCCCTCGCCCCCTGCTGCGCCTCGCGGCACGGCGGCGGATCACAGCCCTGTACTGCATGCCGACGCTGCAGAACCCGACGGCAGCAACCATGCCGGCGCGGCGGCGGGAGACCATCGCGGCTTTGGCGCGGCGACTGGATTTCCAGATCATCGAGGATGATGCCTACGGCTTCCTTGTCGACAAGGATGCAGCACCGCCCCTTGCCGCTTTGGCACCGGAACGGGTCTGGCACGTGCGCTCGCTCTCCAAGAGCCTTTCGCCTGGGCTTCGGACAGCCTGGCTAATGGTGCCGCCTGGGCAGGACAGCCGCGCCGCTGGCACGATCAGAGCCACGACCTGGGGTGTGCCGCCACTCGGTCCGGCGATTGCCTCCTATTGGATTGCGGACGGAACGGCCAGCGCTCTGGCGGTCGAGCGGCAGCGTGAGGCCCGCGCCAGGGGTGACATTGCTGATTCCCTCCTGCCCGCAGGCCGGTTTTGCCGGGCGGCGGCGTCCCCGCATCTTTGGCTGCAACTCACCGGCCGGACGCGGGCCGAGGCACTAACGGAGGCAGCTGCCGCGGCCGGAGTCCGGATTGCCCCGGCGTCCGCGTTCGGCATTGGCTGCTCGCCAAATGCCGTGCGCCTGTCACTGTGCGCCCCGTCATCCCGTACCGAGCTGGAACGCGGCCTCACGACGCTGGCCGGTCTTTTATGATGTTGACGACTGGCAGAGGGCCTTCACCGCTGAGAATGAGGGCCTCACCGCGAACTCGGTTTGCAATCGCTCCCCGGGACGACCGCTTCTGCCGCCGCGACGACCGGGCACTCCACGGGACTGGCCCACCAACACCAAACGCTGGACGCGCCAGGCATCGACTCGATGTGCGGACAGCCGATCTTGCCAGGTCCAGGTCGCAGCCAATCGCCGTCACTCGCAACACATCCTGGTCAAAGCGAGAGCGCCTGTGGCGCCACATGACGGTACTGCAACGCGCCGGCAAGGAAACCTGCAGCTTAACCATTGGTTTACCTTCTCCGGTTAACCTGCGGCGGCGCGGAGTGTCAGTCCGCGCCCGTCATAACGGAGGGATAAATGGGGAAATCACAACCAAGCCGATGGGCCGGTCCCAGTGCCGCGCCTGACATGGACGTCGAGGATACTGGACCAGGGCGGATCAGCGGCGCCCGCATCACGCCGTGGAACGGTCCGCCGCAAGTCGATCTTGTTTCGCTGTTCGCCAAAGACAGCACCGGCACGACGGTCAGCGGCGGCGGCGGAACGCCTCCATCCGCTAGCGAGCAACCGGTGCCGCCTCCTACGGTAGTGTGCCTGTCGGACGGAACAGAGATCACCTTTGCCGAAACGCAGCCTGCCTCTGCCAGAGAGACGGCTTAGCGCGCGGCCCAGCGCCGGCACCGCGGGCGCGTTCGGGGCCTGCAACATAACGTTCCCAAAATCGTGAACGCCGCTGAGAGCAAAACGCTCTCGCCACTTCCCACAAGTTCGTGTTGATGTCTTTGCACGGCGACACATTCGGTGATGCCTACCGTTTGACGCTTTGAGCCGCGGGTTGTGCCAGAATGAAGCACGCGTTCCGGGCACGGAGTCCGCAACTTGAAGCCGCGAGGCTGACCTTGGCACTCCTGTCACGGCATGACCCAGCGGACCGGGCCACCTCCCTCAAGCACGCCAGCGCTCGAGCAGCACGCGCGCGCAGTGCGGGCATGACCATGTGGCGCGGCATGTCATGAAGCTTTCGACCCGGCTGGTCTTACTGGTTCTCGGTTGCCTGTTGCCGGTCGTAACGGCGCAGGTTTATTCCCAAGTCGCGCTTCACACCGCTCGCCGGGACCAGATTTCCAGCATCGCTATCCGCCAAGCCGCCATGGCGAATGACGAAATGGCGGCGCACGCGCGCGCTGTGGCCCAACTGGCGACGGTGCTGACACAGTTTCCCGATGCGATCACAACGAAGGATGGCTGCCGCAGCCGCCTCACTGCCCTGCGCGCCAACCTCCCACCGTACCGCTTTCTTGGCCTTTACGACGCGGGCGGGACACTGATCTGCGGATCCGCGGATGCACCTGCCGCTCTGCAAACCCAGGATCCGCAATGGCTGGCGCGGCTTGCTGACGCGCGACATGTCGAAGCCGGTCCGATTGATCGTAATTCCCCGACAGAAGCCGCATTCCTGCCGCTCGTGACGGCCCTGCCACTGCCGGGAATTGCAAATGGGCGCGCCGTCTTTGTGGCGGGACTCGACACCGCATGGCTGGCGAAGCACCTGGATGAGGCGCGGTCATCTTACCTCCGTCCGGTTCCGGACGCGGATCTGGTGCTCGTCGATCGGCAGGGCACCTTGATCGCTCGGCTGCCGGGTGGTCGACATGACGGCGAAGACAAGCTGCCCCACTGGGTCATGCCGCTGCTGGGCCGGGCAACCGCGGGTGTGGAGACGGTGGCCAATCCGCAAGGTCACCCGTACCTGATCGCTTACGTGCCGATCGCCGCCGAACCCATTGGCGTAGCCACGATAGAAGCTCTGGCCATGTCCAATGTCGCCGCCGATGTCGATCGGGCGACGCTGCAGGACCTTTTAGTCCTGGGCACGGCCGCACTGGCCGCGCTGGTGCTGGCCTGGGTCGCCGGGCGGCGTTTCATCTATGCGCCGACCGAGGCACTGCTGCAGGCTGCACGCCGCTGGCGTCAGGGTGATCTGAACGCCCGAGCGCGACTCGACGATCCACGGTCGGAGTTCGGCGCGCTTGCGGAGTCTTTCAACGCAATGGCCGCAGGTCTGCAGGTCCGCGAAATCGAGCGCGAACTGCAGGCTGGTATGCTGGAGGCCCAGGTCGCAGAGCGCACGCGCGCCCTGTCCGAAAGCAACAACCGGTTGCAGGTGGAAATCGCCGGCCGTGCCAAGACGGAGGCAGCCCTGCATCAGGCGCAGAAGCTGCAGGCGGTCGGCCAGCTGGCCGGCGGCATCGCCCACGACTTCAACAACATGCTGGCAACGGTCCTGGGCAATCTTGAGTTGATTGAGCGGCGCTTCACGCAGACAGACCGCCCATGGACGGAAGCGGATCGGGAGCGCATCCTGCGGCTCGCTGCGCGCGCTGTCAGCGCTGTACAACGCGGCAGCCGGCTGACGTCTCGCCTGCTGACGTTTTCCCGTCGCCAGCAACTCTCGCCGCGACCGACCGACATCAGCGCCCTGGTGCGCGACATCATTCCGCTGGCCGCCGTGACGCTCGGCAGCCGGATCCAGATCACGGCGGACCTGCAGGACGGCTTGCCGCTGGCGATGGCCGATCCAGGACAGGTCGAGGCAGCCCTGCTGAATTTGTGCCTCAACGCGCGCGATGCGATGCCGGCCGGTGGAACGGTCACGATCCGCAGCGCCGCCAAGTCATCGCTGGACGTAGAGCAGGATGATGAGGCGCACCACCTGCCGCCCGGCGATTATGTGCAGATTATTGTCGCAGATACCGGCTGCGGCATGTCTGCCGAAGTCATGGCGCGCGCGTTCGATCCGTTTTTTACCACGAAAGGGCCGTCCGGCACCGGGCTCGGCCTCAGCCAAGTCTATGGAATGGCCCGGCAATCGGGCGGTGACGTCACCATTCGCAGCCAGTTGGAGCAGGGCACGCAGATCACACTGTACCTGCCCAAGGCTGATGCAGTGGATGAGGCGATTTCGGGTGAAGCGGACGAGCCGCGGCCGCTGACGGACCGGCGCGATGAACTGGCTCTGGTTGTCGATGATGACCACGAGGTCCGTCAGGTGACCGTCGACATTCTGAGCCATCTCGGCTTCCGTGTCGTGGAGGCGGCCGGCGGCGATCAGGCGCTGGATGTCGTCGCCGCTTCAGAGCGTCCAATGAGCCTGATCCTGCTGGATTACGCGATGCCCGGCATGAATGGGCTGCAACTGGCGCAGGCGTTGCGCCTGCGTGGTGTGACTGCGCCCATCATCCTGGTTACCGGATATGCCGAATTGTCGGGTGCGGATCTTGCTGCCGGGTTGTTCCGAGACGTGCTGCACAAGCCGTTCACGATCCAGGAACTGCAGGACTTGGTTGCGCAGCCGGGGCATGCCATTCATATCCCGCGCCCGGTGACCGTTTCCAACGACGCTTGAAGGCATTCTGATCGAGATCAAGGGAAGCAGGCCGGCCGCGCAGGATAATCACCGCGAACAACGGTTGGGGAAATGGCCATGGCTCTCAAAGACATACTGGTGCATCTTGATCCGGATCCTCGGGCAGCCGCCCGTCTCGGAATTGCCGCTGATCTTGCCATCCGGCATGGCGCCTTCCTGACCGGCCTATTCGTCGTCGATGTGCCCAATACCGACTATTTCTATGGCGCCGGGTTGCCGATGGCCGGTCTGGGCCCCGATCAGCTCGTCGATGTGATGACCGCAGAAGCGCGCGCCGCGGCAGAGCCGGTTGAAGCGAATTTCAGGAAGGTCCTGGCGCTGAACAATCTCCAAGGCGACTGGCGGATGGTCGAGGGCCACACCCCGGCCGTGCTGAGTGCCGACGCCCGTTATGCCGATCTCGTTATTGTCGGACAACCTGATGATCCGCGCCGGCACGACCACCGCGGACGGCTGGCGGTGGAGACCACGCTGATGACCGCAGGCCGGCCGGTTCTGACGATTCCCTATGCGGGCGATTTTCCGTCGCTGACCGACCATGTCCTGGTCGCTTGGAATGCCAGCCGGGAGGCAACGCGCGCCGTGCACGACGCGATGCCGCTGCTGCTGGAGGCCAAGGCCGTGACCATACTGGCGGTAAACCCGCGCGCGGCGGATGACGACGACGGCCCGCACACCGATCTCGCAACCCACCTCGCCCGCCATGGCGTACGAGCGGACACAACCCGAACGGTGGCTGAGGACATTTCAGATGGCGAGGCGCTGCTGTCCTATGCGTCGGATATCAGCGCGACCATGATCGTTGCCGGCGGCTACGGCCACTCGCGGGCGCGGGAGATGATTTTCGGCGGTGTGACCCGCACCCTGATGACCGAGATGACCGTCCCGGTTTTCTTTTCGCACTAATGCCGCGCCCCCGGGAGGCCGTAAGCGGCCTTCCGGCACCGCCTCGCGGCGCTCAGCGCTACCACGCGCATACTAGCGCTGCCCTGCCGGCCGTTGCAGCAACATCACGGACCGGCTGGCCCAGTTCATCGAAATCGCGCGAAGCGCCGGAGGCCCGGACCGTCGAACCAGTCCGATGGCCGGCGCCGCGGGCGATGAAGAAAGGACCGGATTCTTAGCGTCCCAGCTGCTGACGCTACCACTCCAGTCGCGGCAGAGAAGCGATTGGCGCCACGTGGGCTTCGGTCGCCAGCGCCTCGATCCTTGCCGTGTCGAAACCGCCTGCTCCGTCTGCCAGCGCAGCACCATGGATGCCGTCCAGTACCCAACAGGCCGCCAGGCCGACGCCGGCGGCACCGGCGATATCGGTGTGCAGGGAGTCGCCGACCGCCAGTACCCGTTCGGGCGGCAGATCGAGCCGCTCCAGCACGGGCTGATAGATGGCCGGATCGGGCTTGCCGAGTGAACGGACATCGCCGCCCATTTCCTCATAGCGCGCCGCCAGGGACCCCGCGCATAGCACCCGCACACCGCCGCGGATCACCACGAGGTCCGGGTTGGCGCAGATCATCTTCAGCTTGAATCGGTAACAATCTTCAAGGATTGGCTCGAATTCCGCCATGTTGCTGGGGTTGCGGTGATCGTCCGGGCCGGTGTTCAGCACGAAATCGGCTTCTGCCGGCGAGGGTGCGTCAATCAGTGGCAGGCCCTCAAGCACCGGGCGGTCGCGCTCTGGGCCGAGCAGGAAGACGCGCTGACCAAGTTCCGCCCACCACAAGTCGGGCGGCGACTGCAAGGCGCGCCGCACGGCCTCGCCGCTGGTGAGGATGTCGGTGTAGAGAGCGTCCTCGATTCCCATTCGCTGCATCATCTTCTGCACCGCCCAGTTCGGACGCGGTGCGTTGGACAGCAGCAGGGTCCGTTTACCGGCCGCACGGAGATGCTTCAGCGTCTCGACCGCGTGGGGAAAGGCGTTGACGCCGTCATGGATGACTCCCCAGAGGTCGAGCACAAAACCGTCGTAGCGTTCGGCGAGGCCGGCAAAGCGGGACAGGTGTTCCATCGTCGTTCTCCCCAAGGGGCTGGACCGCAGCCCGGGCTCACCGGCGCATCTGTGGGATCGGGTTCAGACCGCCGCTGCAAGCACCTCAGCGCGGGTAGCAACGGCGTCGCGGACCGTTGCCAGGCCCTCGCGCCGTAGTGCCTCCAAGAGTTCCGCCTTCAGGCGCGGTATAAGGCCTGGTCCGTGATAGGCAAATGCGGTGTACAACTGCACCAGGGTTGCGCCGGCCTGGATCTTCCGCAGCACGTCTGCCCCGGTAAACACGCCGCCGGTCCCGATCAGCGTCAACCGCCCCGCTGCAAAGCCGGCCGCGCGCGCCAGCATCGCCGTGGACAGGGCCTGCAGAGGGACGCCAGAGAGGCCGCCGGTCTCGGATGCCAAGGGCGAGACCAATGAGGGCGGCCGTGAGATGGTGGTGTTGCCGACGATAAGGCCGGCGAGGCCGAAGCTGATGCAGGTCTCTACCACCGCACCCAGTCCGTCGATTGAGAGGTCCGGCGCGACCTTCACCAGAACGGGCGGACGATCGGGTACTTCCGCGACGGCCGACAGAATCGACTGAAGCTGCTGCTCGCCCTGCAGATCGCGCAAGCCCGGCGTGTTGGGCGACGACACGTTGATCACGACGTAGTCCGCCAGCGGGCTGACCGCGGCGACCATGGCCTTGTAGTCCCGAACCGGATCGGCGCCTTCTTTGTTGATGCCGACATTGGCGCCTAACGGAATGGTGCGTCTGGTAAGCGCCTTCAGGTTGATCTTGTAGGCCTCGACGCCCTGATTATTGAACCCGAGGCGGTTGATGATGGCTTGGTCCGGGGTCAGTCGGAAGATGCGCGGCCGAGGGTTGCCGGGCTGCGGTCGCGGCGTCACCGTGCCGGTCTCGATGAAGCCGAATCCAAGCTCCATGAGTGCACGCCCTGCCTCGGCGTTCTTGTCGAAGCCGGCGGCAAGTCCAATCGGATTGCTGAACGTCCGGCCGAGCGCGTTCACGGCCAGGGCCGGATGGTCCGGCGCCGCCGACCGTCCGGCCAGGCCCAGGCGCAAGGCGCGCAAGGCGAGCCTATGGGCATCCTCGGGATCGAGGCGTCGCAGCACGGACATTGCGGCGCCGGATAGCAGGGTCAGCATGGAACAGCGTTATGCCGCGCCGCATCCGGTGCAGAAAGAGGCGAAATCCGCGTCGCGCTCGGCGGCCGACGGCACTCAACCACGCGTCCAGGTCCGGGCCGGCCAAGGGCAACGATCATACCTCACGGGTCCCGCCTGAGGATCGACGCCTGGATCATTGCCTTGATCTCCACCGTCTTGGACTGGATGTCGATTTCGATCGAGCGGATCTCCTGCATGACTCTGTTATCCGTCACGATCGCGACGATCCCGTCGAACCGCTTCGACATTTCCAAGGCAAACCGATCGTGTTCCTGGTTAAGCGTGAGCATCTGAGCAGTCAGCTGGTTCCGCTCAACATCCCGAGCCTTGCGCTCATCACGCAGCGCTTTCCACTGCGACCACAGCATCATCACCAACAACGTGATCGGCAGGCTTGCCCACAGACTACCGCCGCCCCAGGACATCAATGCCGTATAAACAGAAACGAGGTCCGCGGCGGTCATTCGGTAGCCCCCCGCGTGTCAACCAATTTGAAATATTGTCCCTGTGGACCGCAGCACAGGTGATTTACGCGGCGGAACTGCGACGCGATCATCCGGTCATGCTGCAGCGCCCATTCTTGCGTCTGCTCAAAGAGTTTCCAAAGCTCCGGCCGATCCCGGGTTAGTACTGATTTCAAGGCCATTGGATGGTTACAGAGTCCATACTGGGTCGCTAACGGCGCATCCATGACATCGGGATGCGGCATGAAGAAACGGCAGCGTTCGCAGGGCGGATCGAGTGACATGGCGCTCTAGTGATCGTAAGCTGCAATGTTGCAGTGGGTCGCATTGCGATGCGCGTCTGGTTGAAGGTGCAGCCAGGGCCATGATGCTGTGGTACTGAGCTGAATTTGGCTCTGAGTCCGGGTGTCAGGCGTCAGTCGATGCTGAAACGTCAACGTGGCGCGACGACAGGGCTCTACATCGGGGCACATGGTCAATGGGTTAGCCTGTTATTGGTCATAGTCGCTGATTGGCTGAACGGCTTCCGTTGCACAGCCGGTCGTCTCCGCTGTTGCATCGCTGGCCCTGATGCGTCCGCCGCGAGGCTCCAGGCTTGCCCTGCCCTGGCACCGCCTCCAAGGTGCTTGCCATGTGGCGTGAGCCGTACCTGGAAACCTGCTGCAGAGCCGCGCTGCACCGGTTGCACCTATGCGGACCGCGCGGTCGGCCGCCCGGTGCCGGCGATGAGGGATGCCTGCGGCGCCTGGCTGCGATGGGGCTCTGCTGCCTCGGCGGTGACGGCCGGTTCGCCCTGACGGCGTCAGGACGGAGCCGGCACGCGCAGGAGATCTTGCGGTCGGAGACAAGGGTCGATCGCGGGTGAGCGGACGGGCGCCGTTGGCTTTCAGCTAACCATTGTCCCGCCGACGCGCTCACCACCCAGCGTTCGCCTCACGAGAGCGGGGCGGTAATGGCCGTCTCGATATCGGCAAGCGTGACGCAAAGAATTCGGGCGCCGTCAGCGGCCGTTACCATGACAAGATCGCCTGCCGTGAGCATGTCTGCCGCGTCTGCCATATGATTCGCAGCGGCCACGGTCTCCAGCGTGTCCTTGCTGGACTTGTAATGCCACAACGTAAAGCCGTTGGCATAGGCGAGGACGGACAGATTACGGATTGCAAACGCCATAATGAATGTCTTTCAAAATAAAAGACCGCCGATCAGCCAGCGGCCCTTCCGGCAGGCTAAAAATTCAACCGGTTGCAGCTTGCCGGTTGACGGCAGGACCATACGGGATCGTCATGCCAATTGTCAATGATATTTTTCCTAGGAATGCCATTTAAACAACGATACCTTTGCGGCGCAGCGGCCAGTCCAGCCGACCGAGCGCCTCCACCCACAACTTCCGGTCGTTACGCTGGGCAGGGACAGACGGGCTCCGCGCGATATGGCGCTCACCCCACAGTCGAAGAATACGAGCGTGCGCAAGGTCGATCCGGCGATGGCGATACAGGTGATCGAGACACCGCACAACGTCGTCGGTATCGCATGACCGTGCAACGGCCCCCTGCCCGGCTAAATAGCGTGCCCCATCGCGCCGGGCAATCAGAGCGGACATGGTCCACAGCCAAGCCTCCTCGGCATTGTTGAACGCTTCCGTGGACGGGCGGAAGGTGAATGAGGGCCTGACTGCAGCGGCATGGGGCGAGTCGGGAAGAGCATGCAACAAGTTCGATCATGCACGGTCAACGCGGGTATTAAAGCACCCTATTGTAACCATAAGTTGTAAATTATGCAAGCGGAATGGCCGTTTTTCCTATTCCATTCGGTGGGCATTCCTAGGATAATCCGCCGCACGACTCGTGGTCCGACCCCGGCCCAGGCCAGGTTTGGGCGCACGGTAAGACCGCGACCAATCAAGCGGAGATGGAAGCATGAAACACGAAGACGTCTGGCGCGCGCTCGACACGCTCGCCGCTGAATATGGCCTGTCAGCCTCGGGCCTGGCCAAGCGCTCCGGGCTGGATGCGACGACCTTCAACCCGTCGAAACGGCGCATGCCGGACGGTCGTGCGCGCTGGCCCAGCACCGAGAGCCTGGCGAAGGTACTCGACGCCACAGGCGCCTCGCTTGAAGCTTTCACAGCACTGGTAACCGGTGCCAGAGCGCTCAGCAGCAACCCCGGAGCGGCAGCGCGCAACGTTACACGGCGCGTGCCGCTGATCGGCTTGGCGCAGGCCGGCGGCGAAGGATATTTCGACGATGGCGGCTATCCCGTTGGCGGCGGGTGGGATGAAGTCAGCCTGCCGGAGATCGCCGACCCGAACGCCTATGCTCTGGAGATCAGCGGAGACTCAATGGAACCCGTCTATCGTGACGGCGACCTTGTTATCGTCTCTCCGTCGGCGCCGATCCGCCGCGGCGACCGGGTTGTTGTCCGCACTCAGGGCGGGGAGGTCATGGCCAAACAGCTCGCCCGCCGTTCTGCCCGGCGCGTTGAGCTGAAAAGCCTCAACCCGGAGCATCCCGACTACAGCTTCGAGCTGAATGAAGTGAACTGGATCCACCGGATCGTCTGGGCCAGCCAGTAATCTGGGCCACCCGGAAAGGAGACCAGGCAGGCGCCACGGCTGGTGCCACAGGCAGGTGAAGGCTGAAACCGGTGTGATCGGTGGTCCTGGGCTGATTTTCTTTGACGCGCAGGGCCACATCGGCATCAGATTACACGCAGGAGGCGTGCGATGATCCGTCGGCCAGTCCTGATCTCCCTGTTCGTGATGCTGCTGTGGGCCTTTGGGCCGGCGCGGGCCCGAGCCGAGGATGTCGATCTAGCGCTGATCCTCGTCACCGACGTCTCGCGCAGCATCGACGACGCGGAATACGCACTGGAAAAGAGCGGCTACACCACCGCCCTGAACAACGACAAGGTCATCCAGGCGATCCGCGGCGGTCCCCTCGGCCGGATCGCCGTGGCCTATGTCGAGTTCGCCGGTAATTTTGAGGTCCGGACCGTCCTGGACTGGACCGTAATCAGCGACGCCGCGTCAGCCCGCGCTTTCACCGACCGGCTGGCCGAGGCGCCACGGTCATACTGGGGCCGCACATCGATCAGCGCCGGAATTGACCACGCGATGCTGATGTTCGCCGAAACCGGCATGCAGGCAACGCGCCGCGTCATCGACGTGTGCGGCGACGGTACGAACAACTCCGGCCGCGAGATCGCCGACGCTCGCGACGATGCCGTCAAGGCGGGCGTGGTCATCAATGGCCTGGCGGTTATCAATGACCATCCGGTGTCCTGGACCTTCGCCCATGTTCAACCACCTGGCGGCCTGCCGAACTACTATCGGGAAAACGTGATCGGCGGTCCCGGTAGTTTTGTGCTGGAAATCCATGACTTTGCGGCGTTCGGCGACGCCATGACCCGCAAGCTGGTCAATGAGATCGCGGGAATGCCGCCACGCACGCGCTTCGCCGCCGGCCCCTGAGCCGCGGCCTGCACATCCTCGGAGGACACACATGGGCTCGCTGGTGAACGGCGTCTGGCAGACGCAGGAGGCCGCTGTGGCTCAGGATGGTCGCTTTCAGCGCCAGGCCAGCGCGTTCCGCAACTGGATTACGCCAGACGGGCGCCCGGGCCCGAGCGGAACGGACGGTTTTTCGGCCCGTGCCGGCCGCTATCATCTTTATGTGTCGCTCGCCTGCCCCTGGGCGCACCGCACCCTTATCATGCGGGCGCTGAAGGGCCTGGAAGAGATGGTCCCGGTCTCGGTAACACATTGGCTGATGGGCGAGCAGGGTTGGACCTTCGAGCCTGGGGACGGCGTCGTGCCGGACCCGCTGTACAGCAGCCGGGCGGTACACGAGATCTACACAAGGGCGGACCCGGGCTATTCCGGGCGCGCCTCCGTCCCTGTGCTGTGGGACCAACACACGCAGACGATCGTCAACAATGAATCGTCCGAGATCATCCGCATGCTTAACAGCGCGTTCGATGGGGTCGGCGCCAAGCCAGGTGACTATTATCCGACCGCACTGCGTGAGGAGATCGATACGATCAACCTGCGGGTGTACGAGACGCTGAACAACGGGGTGTACCGGTGCGGCTTCGCCACAACGCAGGCGGCCTACGAGGAGGCCGTGACGCCGCTGTTCGAAACCCTCGACTGGCTCGAGGACCGGCTGGCCGCCACGCGTTTCCTGTGCGGCGACGCGCTGACCGAGGCGGACATCCGGCTGTTCACCACACTGATCCGCTTCGATGCCGTCTACCATGGCCATTTCAAATGTAACCTTCGGCGGATTGTCGATTACCGCAACCTGTGGGCCTACACGCGGGACATCTACCAGTGGCCGGGCATCGCGCCGACCGTCGATTTCCTGCACATCAAGCGCCACTATTATATGAGCCACCGGCGCATCAACCCGACCGGGATCGTGCCGGCCGGTCCAATCCTCGACTTCGACGCCCCGGCGGATCGGGCGCCCGATGTGGACAAGCGAATTGTCTTCTGACGCGGTTTGACGGGTCCGGTGATCCGGCGGAAGACTGGTCGCTCCAAGCGACGGAGGATGGGACATGGACTTCCGCAACCTCGGCCAGTCCGGCCTGCGCGTTTCCACCATTGGCCTCGGCTGCAACAATTTCGGCGGCCGGCTGGATGAGGCCGGCACGCGGGCGGTCATCCACAAGGCGCTCGATTTGGGCATCACGCTGTTCGACACCGCTGACGTGTACGGCGACCGCGGTGGATCCGAGACGCTGATGGGGCGCGTCTTGGGCGCCGACCGCAAGAAGATCATCCTGGCGACCAAGTTCGCCGCGCCGATGGATGAAGCCGGCGAGAAGATCGGCGGCTCACGCCGGTATATCATGCAGGCGGTCGAAGACAGCCTGCGCCGCCTGCAGACCGACTATATCGACCTGTACCAGATGCACCGCGTCGACCCGCTGACGCCGATCGAGGAAACGCTGCGCGCACTGGACGACCTGATCCGCCAGGGGAAGGTGCGCTACATCGGCTGCTCCAACTTTCCGGCCTGGATGATGGTCGACGCCGCCTGGACCGCGCGCAGCTGCGGGCTGAACGGATTTGTCTCCTGCCAGGACGAGTATTCGCTGATCCACCGCGACCCGGAAATCGACCTCATTCCTGCCGCCCGCAAGCTCGGCTTTGGCCTCCTGCCCTATTTCCCGCTGGCGAGCGGTCTGCTGACGGGGAAATACCGGCGCAATGTTGCACTGCCGACCGGCACGCGCTTTGCCGGCACGCAGCGACTGGCTGACCGCTACCTGACGGAGCGGAACTGGGCGATGGCGGAGCGCCTGGGCGACTTCGTGGAAACCCGCGGCCGGACGATGCTGGAACTCGCCTTCAGCTGGCTGCTGGCGCAACAGCCGGTGGCCAGCGTTATCGCCGGCGCCACGCGGCCGGAACAGGTGGAGCAGAACGTGAAGGCCGGCAGTTGGGTACTGTCGGCGGAGGAACTCGAGGAGGTGAACCGGCTGGCTTCGGCACCGTAAACCGGCGCAGGGGTGTACGGAGCGCCTGTGACCTCGACGCCGCGCTGTCCCGCGGTCGTGTGTCGAGCCGACAGCGCTATGTCGGACAAGTCAGCGCTGGAGGCGTTTCGTATCAGATCGCTCCGGCCCGCCGCAGCGCCTCCACACCTGCCTCTCCGAGCCCCAACCACTCGCCATAGACTTGCTGGTTGTGCTGCCCGAGTGCGGGACTCGGAACCGGATCAACAGGGTCCGCGCCGTGCAGGCGCAGCGGTGAATTCGGCACCACGATCGGTCCGAGCGCTGGATGCTCGATTCGTTGCAACATCCCGCGTTCGTGCATGTGCGGGTCGTTCATGACCTCCACCGCCGTGCGAACCGGTGCGGCAGGGATCTTGTAGCGCTTGGCCGCGGCGGCAACCTCGCTCTTGGTCAAGCCGATGGTCCAGGCGGTGACCAGCGCCTCGGTCGCTGCCATGTTTTCGGTGCGGGCCGGATTGGTGCTGAAACGCGCATCGTCCAGCAGGTCCTCGCGACCCATGGCACGCAGCAGGTTCTGCCAGTGGCCCTCGGTCACCACATGGATCGCCACCCAGCCATCACGGGTCTGGAACGCATTATAGGGCGCGCTGGCGAGCCCGGCCTGGCGGTTACCAGCACGCGGCGGCTCCTTCCCGGTGCGGAAATAGTAGTCGTAGCTGGACGCCAATGAGGAATAGACCGTCTCCTGCATCGCGACTTCGACCAACTGGCCCTGTCCCGTTGTCTCGCGATGCAGCAGCGCGGTCATCACCGCACCATACAGGTGAATGCCGCCCATGAAGTCGACCAGCGTCGGTCCGGCTTTCATCGGCGGACCGTCCGGGGCGCCGGTAATGCTCATGATTCCCGAGGCTGCCTGGATAGTGAAATCCATTGCCAAATTGTCACGGTCAGGCCCGGTGATGCCGAAGCCGGTGCCGGTGGCATAGACGAGGCGCGGATTGGCCTGCTTCAGTACCGCATAGCCGACGCCAAGCCCGTCCATCGTACCGGGAGAAAAATTCTCCAGCAGGACGTCCGCCTTCGCCACCATCTGTTTCAGCAGGTCCTTTCCCTGCTGCGACTTCAGGTTCAGCGTGACGGCACGCTTGTTGGCGTTCAGCATTGCCATTGGGAGCGTGGTTTCGCCGCCCGAAGCGATGATCCGCCGACGCAGCGGTTCGCCTCCGGGTGGCTCGATCTTGATGACATTCGCTCCGGCTTTGGCCATCAGGAACGTTGCATATGGTCCCTGGAAGATCTGCCCGAAATCCAGAACGGTGATGCCGGCCAACGGTGTGGACATTACGCAGCCTCCCCGAAAGAACGTCCCAGCGGGTCCGGCATCCGGCTCACGAGGGCACTTACACGGCCATAGGACGCCTTAGGCTCATGCGCACGTCAACCTCGCCCTCCCGAGGGTAGAGCGTGGTGCCGGCGAGGCGGAGTTCGACGGCCACGACATCGGGGGGCACCGGCAGCAAAGCGCGTCCCTTGGTCCACCGCCGGATTTCGCCGTTGTCGCATTCAGCGTCCCACCAGCCGGCCACGAGGCACGGCGCGTCAGGCGCCAAAGTCGTGACGTGTTGGCCGCCACGAAAAATGATGGCGCCAATCGGGACGCCGAGCCGTCGCTGGTCCTCGATCCATGGCGTGACCTCGTTTGGCGTTGCCGATCGAGAAACGATGTGCACGACGTCACGCCTCCTCGGAAGCATAAAGACATAGCGGCCGTCAGCGGCAGAGGCCGGCAGACATATGTGCCCATCGACGTCCAACCGAAGCGCCGGGTCGGTCGTCATGGCGACGATGGACCGGACAAATCCCAGCGTCCCTGCCCGGTCGGCGAGGCGCTGCCAGATCGGCCTAATACGGTTCGGATCAATTGCCAGCGCTACGCAGGACAAATCCTGACGCAGGCGCTGTGCCTTCGCGCCTTGATCACCCAGGTCACCATGCAGGCGGACCACTGTGGCGGCGTTTTCGAAGATGTCCCGGTTGCCGGTATCAAGATAGGTTTCGGCCGGAACGCCCTCAGCCATGATGATCCCGTGCAAGTCCAATTCGACATGAAAATAGTGCACGGTGCTCGCGTGGCTGCGCCGGATGCTCGTGCCATTCACCAGCAGACGCACCGGGACCAGGACGTCATCCAGCAGAATGGCATGATCCGGTGACATCAGCAGGTCGCGCCGTGGTACATGATCGGCGATCGCACCGCACGCGACACGGATCGGCATGACGCGGGCTGGCTCAGGGTGCCGCGCAGTGTCGATGCGGCGGAAACCGACCCATCGCACTGTCTGCGCCGTCATACGTCCGGTTGCCGGATCCATCGCCATAATGGGGTCACCCGCCGTCAGTTGTTCCACCGCAACCGCGCCCGTGGGTGTCTCGATCAGCGTCCCACGGACAAAGCAGGCCAGCGTGGCGTAAGGGATGTAAGGCGGGGCGGTGTTCAGCGCCGGTTCGGAGGCGCGCGCCAGGAACGTGTTCTGACCCGAAGGATCGGTGGGGCCGCTGGCGAGAGAATCCGCCGTCAGGCCATAGAATGTGTTGCCATCGACCTCGGCGGAGAGCGTGGTGGCGTTGTTCAGGAACGTCGCGGAGCCGGAGGTCTTGTCGTTCAGAACAGTATTGCCGGTGATGGACAGGCTTGAACCACCGTAGACGCTGCCCTCCTCGCCATAGGCAATGAAGTAGGGATTGCCAGCGTTTGGCCCCTTCTCGATCACGTTGTTCCGGATGATCGCATTGCCGCCGTTCGGCAGATCGATTTCATAGCTCGTTGTCCCGGTTGCGGCCGTGATGCGGGAGTTTTCGATCGTTGTGTTGCGCGCCCGGCTCTTGATGTCATGGCCGGTCACGGCGTCATGGAAATAGGAGTTGCTGATCGTCAGTTGCGCGATGTCACCGACATAGAGATTGTGCGTACGTCCGGCATTCGGGCCGGAGACATTGCCGTTGCTGGCGAATTCGCAATTGTTGATGATGATGGTGCCGTTCAGGTCGGCGCCGCCCAGCAGTCCGTTCTGATTGTCATGGAAATAGCAGTTGTTGATGACAAGATTGCCGCCTTCATAGCGGATGCCGGCGGCATTGCCCCCGGCAGCATCGGAAACGGCTGCCCCGGAAAAAGCGATGTTGTCCAGCGTTACATCGGTCTGGGTGGTCAGGATTGCCTTCTGGTTCGGCGGCGGAACCGTTGCCACCAGATTGACCATGCCGCCGATGCCAATGATCGTTATCCGTGTGCTGATGGTGGCAAAGTCATTCGTATAAGTGCCAGGCTGCACCTGGATCACGTCACCGTCTGCAGATGCGGCAATGGCGCTCGATAACGTCTGAAACTGGAAGCCGGCGCCGGCTCCTACGGTCAATATGGCCACGGTCGTACCTGCCCTGTTGTGCGTACCGCGGCGTAGCAGGCTTCTCGTAACAAAATTATGGGCGAAAGATGAGCATTCGTTTTACTATGTGTCCGGGGCATGACGATCCCCCTGGTCACTTTATAACCAGCGCCTGGCTCACAGGTCTAGTTGCGAATACTTAACCAGACTCCGCTGCGCCAGCGAAGTCCAGTGTCAGGCCGCCAGCCGGCTGGCGCTGACGCAGGCCGCGACGCCAGCGGCCCCAGCGGCGATGTATAGCGCCACCACCGGCCCGCTCTCGGGGAACGCGCTAAAGACCAGCGCGGTAATCGCCGCTCCACTCGTCTGCCCCAGCAGGCGGGCCGTCGCCTGCATACCGCTCGCACCGCCGGTGCGCGCCGGCGGCGCCGAGGTGATGATCGCCCGATTGTTCGGCGTGTTGAAGAACCCGAACCCCAGGCCGCATAGCGCCATCCGCCAGACAATGTCCAAGGTCGTCGGATGGTCCGGCAACAGCGCCATCGCCAGCAGGCCGGACGACATCACCGCCATGCCCAGGCCGCCCAGCAACCCGGCCGGGTAGCGGTCAGCCAGCCGTCCGGTGAAAGGCGCGATGACCGCCACAATCAGCGGCCATGGCGTCATCAGGAATCCGGTCATGACCTGGTCCAGCCCGAAACGGTGCTGGAACAGGAATGGCATCGACACCTGCCCCATCGACTGTGCGATGAACGAGGAGATCGAACTCGCAACCGACAGCGCGAACAGCGGGATGCGCAGCAGGTCGACCGGCAGCATCGGCGCGGTCCGGCTCATCTGCCGCGTGACCAGCAGGAAGCCGCAGACGGAAGCCGCGATGAACAGCGGTGCCACGTGCAGCCAGGAATCGCCGTGGCCCAGTTCAGAAATGCCGAACAGCAGCGCACCGAACGTCACGGCCTGCAGGCCCGCGCTCGCCACGTCGAACGACGCGCCGGACTGTGGCGTGTCGGGCAGCGCCCGCAGCGCGACCAAGGCGCCCAGCACGCCAAGTGGAATGTTCACCGCGAACAGCCATGGCCAGTGCGCGACGGCAAGGATGGCGGAGGCAACGGTGGGACCGAGCGCGGAGGCGATCGAGCCGATCGTGGCGTTGAGGCCGACACCCCGGCCAAGCCATCGGCGCGGGTAGATGAAGCGGATCAGCGCGCTGTTGACGCTCATGATGCCGGCCGCGCCGAACCCCTGCAGCATGCGCCCCAGGATCAGTGTTGGCAGCGACGTTGCCGTCGCCGATACCAGGGACGCAGCGGTGAACAATAGCAAGCCGGCCGTATAGACGCGCTTGTAGCCGTAGATTTCGCCCAGCGAAGACAGCGGCAACAGGGAGATCGTCACCGCCAACTGATAGGCGTTCACCACCCAGATCGAATTGGCCGCGGTCGTGTTCACGTCCCGCGCGATGGTCGGCAGTGCGACATTGGCGATCCCGCCGTCCAGGACCGCCAGGGTCAGGCCCATGAAAATGGTCAGGATCGCCCACAGGCGCCGGGGCATCGGCACCCCATCCGGCGCCTCGACCTGGGGCGCCGGCCGCTCCGGTGCGCCGCTCACGCGGTTACGCGATCTGGCAGGACAGCCAGCACGTCCTCGGGCGGCAGGTCCGCCAAGTTCGGGCGGCGCAGCACGCGGGTCCACCGCCCGCGCGGCGCGCACAAGGAGGGGTCCGAATCGTCCGAGAACAACGTTACGCTGGGGCAGCCTGCCGTCGCGATCAGGTGCATCGGGCCGGTGTCATTCCCCACGGCAAGCTGCGCGCCCCGCGCCATGTCGGCGAGGTCACCGAAGCTGGTTTGCCCGGTCAGATCAATCGCCCCGGGAATTGCGGCGGCCAGTTCGCGCTCGAATGAGCTGCCAAGTACCACCGGCGTCAGGCCACGTTCGGTGAGCGCCCGGGCGAGTTCTGCAAAGTTTCTGACGGGCCAGCGCTTGGCCAACCGCGTGGGCGAACTGCCCGGCGCCAGCAGCGCGTAATCCCGCGGCAGGTCGAAGCGGCTCAGGTCGCCGCGGCACCAGGACAAATCCGGCGGCCGGAAGTCGGTCAGGCCGGCCTGGCGCAACTGCTCCTCCTGCCGGTCAGCGTCGTGCATCCGATTCCGCCGCGGGTTGCGGTCTGGTAGCGCGCAGCCAAAGGCTATGCCGCTCCAATCGGGCCGCCGCTTGGGCGGGAACAGATGGAAATACCGCGATGACCGGCTGGAGGTCTGCAGGTCATAGGCTCGGCCGAAATGTCCATCGGCCAGCATCCGCCGCAGGCGTGCCAATCCCGCCAGGTCCCACCATGCCGGCCGCGGATCGACCAGCACTGAGTCGAAATAGGGAAAGCTGCGCAGCCAATCGGCGTAGGCCGGCGACGTCAGCACCGCGATACGGGCATTGGGATGAAAACGGCGGATGGCGGCGAAGGCGGACAGCGAGAGGATAATGTTACCGAGGGCACCGAGCTTCACGACCAGGATATTCTCCCGGGATACCCCGGAGTCGATCCCGGCCTTCTGTTCGTGCCTTGCCAAGCGCGTCATGCGTCTCCGTATCAATGCGCCGATGCGTCGGCAACAGGTGCCGGGAAATGCTCGACCCAATGGCGCGCGATATCGAGCCGCCGGGTGATCCAGACACCGTCGAAGCGCTGCATATGGTCCAGCAGGCGCTGTAAACCAGCCGCGCGCGCAGGATGGCCGATGATCCGCATGTGCAGGCCGATCGACAGCATCTTCGGCTGTGTGCGTCCTTCCTGGTAGAGCACATCGAACGCATCGCGGCAGTAGTGGAAGAAGTCATCGCCGGTGGCGAAGGTGCCGCGGCCGAACTTCGAGTCGTTGGTGGACAGGCTGTACGGGACGACCAGATGCGGCCTGCCAGCTACCTTCGTCCAGTACGGGAGTTCGTCATCATACGCATCTGAATCGTAAAGGAATCCTCCCTCCTCCACCAACAGCCGCCTGGTGTTCACGCTGGGTCCGCTCCGGCAGTACCAGCCCAGTGGCCGCTCCCCCATCGTCTGCCGCAGCGAGGCGACGGCGCGGGCGATGCGCTCACGCTCCACCTCCTCCGACAACAGGAAATGCTTTTCCCAGCGCCAGCCATGGCAGCAGACGTCGAATCCGGCCTGGCGAATCGCCGCAACCGCCGGCGGATTTCGCTCCAGTGCCAGGGCGCAGCCGAAAATCGTCATCGGCAGGCTGCGCTCCTGGAACAGGCGCAGGATGCGCCAGAACCCGACGCGACTGCCGTAGGCGAACATCCCCTCGGCCGCGAGGTCGCGGCCCGGCACGCCAGGGTTGCTGGTGCCGTACTCGGTCAGGCCCCACTCCGATTCCGGATCGCCATCTGGAACAGAGGGTTCTGACCCTTCCTCAAAGTTCAGCACGAAGTTGACCGCGACTCGCGCCTGGCCGGGCCAGCGAGGATTGGGCGGCGTAGCGCCATAGCCGATCAGATCACGATCCATTTTGTGTTGTCCGTCTGCTGCGGCTTTCAGGCTACAGCCACCTGCCCGCCGCCGCGAAGAGCCTGACTGGCGTATTGACCTTGGCGATGGTGCACCGAATAACCCCGCCAATGTCCGCAACCGTCGCGCCCTGGATTGTCAGCGAGGGCCTCGCCGGCCTGCAAGCGCAGGCCCTGGGCCTTGCCGAGGCGGCTGGCCTATCCTCCGAACTGCGTGTGCTGAAGCCATCCGTGCCCTGGAAATGGGTCGCGGCCAAGCTGTGGCCGAACCCGCTGGCCGCGGTAGCCGGGTCGTTGACGGCACCGCTGCCGAACCTGGCGATCGGCTGTGGCGGGATGGCGGGCGCGGTGCTGGCGGCGCTGCGACGACAGTCAGTGCAGGTCGTGCAGGTGCAGAACCCGCGCATGGATTTGCGCCGCTATGACCTGGTCATCGCCAACACACACGATGAACTGACCGGGCCGAACGTGGTCGTGACCCGTACGGCTCTGCACCGCGTTACGCCGGAGCGCCTGGCGCAGGAGGCGGAGCGCTGGCGCGACCGTCTGGCGCCGTTTCAGCGTCCCCTCGTTGCCGTGCTGCTAGGCGGCAGCAACGGGCGTTACCGGTTCGACCGGGATGTGGGCAGCCGCCTCGCGACCGATTTGGCCGCCATGATGCGGCGCGACAATGTCGGCGTGATCGTTACACCCTCGCGCCGCACCGACCCCGAGGTCACCCATCTTCTGCGGGAAGCGCTGACACCACTGGGCGGGTCGGTCTGGGACTTTAGCGGCGACAACCCATACTTCGGGATGTTGGCATTGGCTGACATGATCGTGGTCACCCAGGACAGTGTATCGATGATTTCCGAAGCATCCGCGACCTCGGTCCCGGTCATGGTTGCCCCGCTGCCCGGCAAGTCGCGGCGCCAAGGCCTGTTCCTGAAGACCATGCTGGATGAGGGCCGGGTGCGGCTGTTCGACGGCCGCTTCGCCGCCTGGCCGGTGGCGCCGCTGAACGACACGCCGCTTGCCGCGGCCGAGATGAACCGGCGCCTGGGTCTGTAAGGGCAAAATACCATGCTGCAGATCCAGACCTTCGACGCCCGGGCGGGCGGTAATGTCATCTACAAGGCGCTGGCGCATCCGCTGGCGGCGGAGGCGGTCGAACGGCTGTACCCGACGTTCGAAGGTCCGGTCGCGCTGTACGATCCCGAGGGGCTGGGTGATGCGCTGATGGCGCTGTATCCAACGCGCCTCGATTGCGTGCTGGTGCACGACGTGACGCTGGTCGGCCAGCCCCGCGCGGGTCGGATCGCCGCGCCGCTGACCGACCTGCCGGCCAGTGGCGCCCGCACCGTTCTGGTCGCCGCGTTCGACGCAGCGCGGACGGCGGCACGGATTGCTCACATGGTGCCGCCAGGTGCGCGCGTGGTGACGCTGGATGCGATGCGGCTACCAGAGGCAATGCTGAGCAATCGCGGCCGCTACCTCGACAAGCTGAACTTCGCGACGAATTTCGCCTTTTTTCGCGATGCCGACGGGATGTCGACCCGGCTCGTCTCCGCCAATTACTGGGCTGGCTACGGCGCTGGTGCGGTGCGGCTGTGGCTGCGCCTGTTCGCTGACGATGGCACGGTGCTGGCGACATGGGAGCAGGCACTGCCAGAGGGGCCTGGCGGCTTCTCAATTGACAGCCGTGCCGTGCGCAGCCGCTTTGGACTTGGGCCGTTTACCGGCCAGTTGTTCATGCACGCGATCGGCGTCGCCGGCCATGACGTGGTGAAATACGCGCTCGATACCTATGCGTCGGACAACGGCGCGTCGCTGTCCTGCACCCACGATGCGAATGCCTGGCCGTCCGACCGGTACGCCGGGCTGCCGGCGCCGCGTTCAGATGAGACGGTGGTGCTGTGGCTGCAGAACAGTCACGCCGTGCCGATCCCGGCCGGGGCGGTCGCGCTTGACCGCATGGGGACGGAGCAGCCAGTGACGCTGGACCGTGAGGTTGGACCATTCGCAACCATCGCGCTGGACGTCGCCGACTTCCTGCCGAACCTGCGCTGGCCGGAGCAGATCGAGGTCAGGGCCGGCCGCCATGTCGTGCGGCCGCGCTATGAGATCGCCCGCCAGGACCGCGTCCGCATCGCGCATGTGAACGTGGAACGGGACAATCTGCGTCCCGATCCCGGCATTCCCGCGCTGCCGGCGGCGATGGGGCGCGGCTACCTGCTGCCCTTCCCGATCCTGTCGAAGGCGCGCTTTCGCAGCATCGCACAGCCGACGCCGATGGCGACCACGCAGCGAGCACTACCGATCCGGCTGGATGTATTCGACCGCGGCGGCATCAAGCGGGGCGAAACTTTCCTGGGGTGCCTGCCGCGCGACCGCAGCATTGCGATTGACCTGGACGCCTACGACGTCGAGGAAGGCCATGCGGAACTGGTCTACGATTTCCGCGACGGCGGCGAGGCCGATGGCTGGCTGCACGGGCTGTTCCGCTACGAGGACCGGCAATCCGGCCACGCCGCCGAGACCAGTTTCGGCGCGCATATCTTCAACACCGCGATGACCTATCGCGACGAGCCGCAATCCTACTCCGGGCCACCGCCCGGTCTGTCGACGCGGCTGTTCCTGAAGCTGGGCGATGAGCGGCGGCGGAGCTTTGCCGCACTGATCTATCCGGCGTCGGGACCATGGCACCCGAGGTCCTCAACGGCGCTGCAACTGCACGACAGCACCGGCCGGATGATCGCCGAGGCGCCGCTGACGATTGCCTGCTCCGGTTCCGCGATGGTGTGGCCGCATAAGACGTTCAGCGCCGGGTTGCTGCTGCAAGCGGGTGCGGATGGTTATGTGCTGGTACGCGACGCGACCTGCCGGTTGTTCGGCTATCACGGGCTGATGGACGATACCGGCGGCTTTTCTTTGGATCATATGTTCGGATTCTGACGAAGTCGTTTCGGTAATCGTTGAAAACGGCGGCCTGCTGTGGCCGCGGCGACACGCCACCGGCAAACGCCAAGGAATTAGCACGCAGTTTCGCAACGAGCGCGATTTTCCCGTTGCGGCGACCTCGCGCGATTGTGCAAGAGTTCGCGTGTCAATCAACCGTTCGTGATGACAACTACCGAAGTCCGGCTCCGCCGAGACAGCTCTTTGTTCCGCTTGCTTGAGGTTTTCCATGTCACATTCCGCGACGCCCGTGGTTGAAGAGCATGTGCACGGTGAAACCGTGTGGGTGGCGGTCAGAGCCCGCGGCGCTGATTGGTCCTGGCTGACGCCGGAGGAAGCCGTGCGCCTCGGCCGCGAGTGGATTGAGCGCTACGGCGCTACGCCGGCTGCGGCGGAATAGGTTCCTCTCTATGGCTCGGCCGGGGTAGCTGAGGCGGCCCTGGCGTCACAATGCATGCCGCGCCCAACCCGCTGTTGCCCGCTCCCGTACAGGGTGTGCTGGACAAGTTGGTCGTTTTACTGCTGAGATGAGGCGATATTTGCTCCGCCGGTGCCGGTTACTTCCGCTTGGCGCGGCGGGTTAGGGACTGAACGCCGCTCCGGGCGCCAGCCTCATGAGCAAGCGTTGCTTCAGCAGAACAGCGGGGGAGACGGACATGACTCAGCAGACACTGTTGCATCGGTGGTTCGACGAGGTGTGGAACCACGGCCGCGAGTCCGCGGTTGATGAAATGATGGCTGACGATGCGGTAGCCCACGGCATCACCGGCCCGGATGGGCAGCCGGTCAAGGGTCCCGCCGCATTCAAGGCGTTCCACCGGCAGTTCAACAACGCCTTCTCCGAGGTCCGCGTTACCATTGAAGACGTGGTCTGTGAGGGCGAGAAAGTGACCGTGCGGTGCCACGTAACGGCCCGCCACACCGGCGATGGAATGGCCGGTCCGGCGAGCGGCAAGCTGGTGACGTTCGGCGGCATCTGTCTGGCCCGGGTGCGCGATGGGAAGATCCTGGAAGCGTGGAACCACTTCGATTTCCTGGGGATGTTCCAGCAAGTAGGCATGAAGCTGGGTTGAGGCCATCCGGCCAAGAGGCCGTTAACAGCGGGCAAGAAACGGATTGTCTACGCTGTTCCCGTCAGTGATGGATCGCGAATTCTCGTGCAGCGGTGGCCGCAGCGTCCCCGGCGCCGCCGGTGGCAAACCTCTGCCGCGCTTGTTCACGTTGATAAATGCGTGGACGCGAAGGGTTGCGGGGCCGGAGAGCTCGCCCAGGGACCATGGAGGCGCAACAGCACCATCACAATAATCTCCCCCGGCCCCGCCTCTCCACCGGTCTCCGCGTGAACCGGGACCCGCAGCATCGGCCCAGGCAGCGCCGAGACGGCGTCTCCGGCCCGATGCGCCGGCGGCAGCCCGGCAGCCTGCGCTCACCCGCCACGGCGTGACACATCCCCCCTGCTCTGGCCCCTGCCGAACCGCGATCGCAGACAGGCCGGCGCCCGGGCGGCCGAGCGCACTGCCGTCGACCCCGTTCCGCCTGGCGGCCGCCCCTGCCGCTTCCCGCTTGCATCCGCCACGCGCACCGGGTCAGCATGGGGGAACTCAACTGCCAGGAAAATCCGTGTTTCGAACCTTCTTTCTGACCAAGCGCTGGTTCCTGTGGTCTGTGCCCGGGTCTGCCATCATCCTGTTTGCGACCTGGTACAAGGTCGAACTGGATGTGAGGATCAATGAGTGGTTCGGCGAATTTTACAACCTGATCCAGAAGGCGCTCGGCAAGCCAGGGTCAATCACGATGGAGGAGTATTTCCGGCAACTCGCAACCTTTGGATGGATCGCCGGCCTCTATGTGCTGATCGGCGTGCTGACCGATTTCTTCGTCAAGCACTACGTGTTCCGCTGGCGCACGGCGATGACCGAATTCTACACCCTGCACTGGCCGGCCGTGCGCAGCATCGAAGGCGCCTCTCAGCGCGTGCAGGAAGATACCAACCGCTTCTCCCGCATCATGGAGAGCCTGGGAATCAGCTTTGTCCGTTCCGTCATGACGCTGTTCGCCTTCCTGCCGATCCTGTGGGGGTTTTCGGCGCAGGTGAAGGAACTACCGTGGATTGGCCCGGTGGATCAGGCGCTGGTCTGGGTCGCTATCATGTTCGCCCTTGCCGGCACGGTCGCTCTCGGCCTGATCGGCTTCAAGCTGCCCGGACTCGAATACGAGAATCAACGCGTTGAGGCCGCCTACCGAAAGGAGTTGGTGTTTGGCGAGGATGATCATCAGCGCGCGCATGGCCCCCTTCTGGGACAACTTTTTGGCGAGGTGCGCCGCAACTACTTTCGCATGTTCTTCCACTACATGTATTTCGACGTTGCGAAGTGGTCTTACCTGCAGGTTGGCGTGCTGGTGCCGTACATCGCTCTGGGGCCGACAATCGTCGCGGGTGGCATTACACTCGGCCTGATGCAGCAGGTCGTCCGAGCCTTTGGTCGCGTCGAGGGTTCGTTCCAGTATCTTGTGAATAGCTGGACGACCATCGTGGAATTGATTTCGGTCTATAAGCGTTTGCGGGCCTTTGAGCGCATGATCCGCGAACGGGAACGCGCTGGCGTTGCAGTGCCGGCCTCAGTCGCGGAATAGCCCGTCGCCGCGCAGGCCGCCTCTCCGCGCAACTGACGCGCTCCATGGCGCCGTGGAAATCGCAATATGATAACCTTCCCCCCGTTGCAGGACGCACGGAACCACGGCTAGGCTGCATGCAGGGCAGATATGCACGGGAGGAAGGGAACCATCATGACGTCCGCAATGACGCGCCGCGACGCAGTGAAGATTCTGGCGGTCGCAGGTGCAGGCAGCCTCCTGCAGGCGCGGCCCGGACAGGCCGCCACCAGCATCACCATGCTGCATGAAAGCTCGTTCATCAAAGCCTTCGACGAGTACTTTCAGAAAAAGATCATTCCGGCCTATGAAAAGGCGGCGGGCGTTAAGGTTGTCTATGAGATTGTCAGCGTCGGCAGCACGCTGACCCGTAATACCACGGCTGCGGAAACCGGCTCCGGCCCCGACCTGACATTGATGGCCCTGAACTGGCCGTTCCTGTTCGACGAAAAACTGGTGGATGTCAGCGACATCGCCGAGGAAGCCGGCAAGGCCAATGGCGGCTGGCACGACGCCGCGAAGGAACTTGCCGTGGTGAACGGCAAATGGAAGGCGGTGCCATTCGGCAATATTGGCCAGTTGATGAACTACCGCATCGACTGGTTCAAGGAGGTCGGATACGACAAATTTCCCGACACCTGGGACGAATTGCTGGAAGCCGGGACCAAGCTGAAGAAAAAGGGCCACCCGTTCGGCATGGAACTGGGGCACGGCTTCGGCGACAACCACGGCTGGCTGTATCCGCTGCTGTGGTCGTATGGCGGCGCCGAGGTACTGCCGGACGGCAAGACCATCGTCATCGACTCGGACGAAACCGCGCGCGCCGTGGATTTCTGCCGTAAATTCTATCAGGCGACCATGCAGGAGGACGTGCTGGGCTGGACCGACCCGTCCAACAATAAGGCTTGGTACGCTGAGCAGATTTCCTGCACCAACAACGCCGAAAGCATTCTCTACGTCGCGAAGCGCGACTTCCCCGATATTGCCCAGGTCACCGGCCAGGCGCTGAACCCGCAGGGACCCAAGGGGCGCTTCCACATTCTCAATCCATGGGCGCACTCCATCTTCACCCACTCGCAGAACCTGCAGGCGTCGAAGGACTTCCTCCGCTGGCTGATGAAGCCGGAGATCGTGTCGGGCTGGTATGACTCAGCGGAGAGCTACTACGCGCCGTTCCTGCACGCTTACGACAACGCGCCGCTATGGACGCGTGAGCCGCGCAACCTGCCCTACCGCGAGTCGCTCGCTACCTCGCGTCCGCTCGGCTGGCCCGGCCCGGTCGGCCGCAAGCAATCCGAATCGGTGGCGAAATACGTGGTGGTCGATATGTTCGCACAGGCCTGCGCCGGCAAGTCCACCAAGGACGTCATTGCCGACGCGAAGGGCAAGCTGCAGCAGATCTACAAGTCCTGACCCGCATGTCAGAGCAGGTCCTTCCGCTCGCTGCCGGCCGGCGAGCCGCATTCTCCTGGCGCCGGTTGTTTGAGCGGGAGGACGTGTTCTCCTGGACGTTGATGGCACTGCCGCTGATCTTTCTGGTGGTGGTGCTGGGCTACCCGTTTGTCTACGGCATCTGGCTGTCGCTGCAGGATCGCCCGGTCGCGAAGGCTGGGACCTTCGTCGGCCTGGCGAACTTCGCCCGCGACCTGGACGACCCGGTATTCTGGCGGGTGGCGTTCAACACATTTTTCTATACCGGCGTCGCCACGCTGTTGAAAATGGTTGGCGGGTTCGGGTTGGCGCTGGTGATGAACCAGACCTTCCCGATGAAGAACCTGGTCCGTGCGCTGATGCTGCTGCCGTTCATCGTGCCGACGGTGCTGTCCACCATCGCCTTCATGTGGATTCTTGACCCGTCGTTCAGCGTCTTCAATCGCGTGCTGATCAGCACAGGCCTTGTTGAACCACCTGGTCCGTCCTGGCTGGGCAATCCGACGCTGGCCATGGCTTCGGTGATCGTCATCAACACCTGGCGGGGCCTGCCCTTCTACGGCATCACGCTGCTGGCCGGCCTGCAGACCATCCCACCGGAACTCTATGAGGCCGCGACGATCGACGGCGCCACAGCGCCGCAGCGCTTCTGGCATGTCACGCTGCCACTGATGATGCCGGTTGTTTACATCGTCACACTGTTCTCGGTCATCTTCACCTTTTCCGACTTTCAGTTGATCTACGTGCTGACCCATGGCGGACCGGCCAATGCCACGCACCTGTTCGCCACCTATGCGTTCGACATCGCCATGGGCGCCGGACAGTTCGGCCTTGGCGCCTCGATCGCCCTTTTCATCCTGCCCGCGCTGGCGCTGCTGCTGATCGCGCTGGCTCGTTACATGCGGAGCAATTAGATGATCGTCGAGGGCCGGGGTTTTGTCCGGAAGGCCATGCGGCTGTGGGTACCGCTGGCGCTGTTCATGATCTTTACGCTGTTCCCGTTCTACTGGATGGTCATCACCTCACTGAAGCCGAATGCGGAGCTTTACTCCCGCAAGGTTTCGCCATTGATCGTCTACCACCCGACGCTGAAGCACTTCGTCGATCTGCTGTCGGAAACGAACTTCCTGCTATGGACCTGGAACACCATGTTGGTGGCGGTCATCTCCACCGCCATCTCCTTGATCTTCGGCGTCATGCTGGCCTACCCGCTGGCGCGCATGAAGTTCGCCGGCGGTGGACTGATCGCGTTCACGATTGCCGCCACCTACCTGGTGCCGCAACCGCTGCTGTTCATTCCGATGGCTGACCTGATCAACCGCATGCAACTCGGCGACACGCTGACCGCCGTGATCCTGACTTATCCGACCATGCTGGTACCGTTCTGCGCCTGGCTGCTTCTGGGCTACTTCAAGACCGTGCCCATCGAACTTGAGGATGCGGCGCGCATTGACGGCGCCACGCGCTTCCAGACCATGTACCGCATCTTCCTGCCGTTGTGTACGCCCGGTTTCATCTCGGCCGGAATCTTCGCGTTTACCCTGTCACAGAACGAGTTCCTCTACGCGTTGATCTTTCTCACCAGCACCGATGTCCGTACCGTACCGGTCGGTGCGATCTCCGAACTGATCCGCGGCGATGTCTTCTACTGGGGGCAGTTGATGGCCGCCGCGTTGCTCGGCTCGATTCCGGTCGCGGTGATCTACTCCTTCTTCGTTGAGCACTATGTCGCCGGCCTGACCTCGGGATCCGTCAAGGCATAACAACGACACGCTTTCGTTTTGCCTGAAGATCGGGCAGCCTTGCGTCGCGGCCGCCAGACGCCGCGACGCAAGGGAAGTACGTCATGTCGTTCAAGGTCCAGGTCGGCCCGCCGCAGATTTCCATCCACCAGGCGCAGACGGTCCTGATCACGGAGCCCGACGGCCAGATCAACTGGCCGAGCGACAATGGGCTGTATTTCTTGGATACACGGGTCATCAGCTTCTGGACCCTGTTTGCCAATGGAGAGCCATGGGACCTGCTGAATGGCGGCGCCACCAGCTATTACGGCTCCCGCATCTTCCAGACCAACCGGGCCTTCCTGACCGAGGACGGGCCCATCGCTCCACGCACGCTCGGCCTGACACTCAGCCGCCACATCGCCGGCGGCCTGCATGAAGACATCGACATCTCCAACCACTCCGGCAAGGCGGTGCGGTTCAACCTGGAGATCGCGCTGCGCGGTGACTTTGCCGACATCTTCGAGGTGAAGAGCAAGCGCATCGTCCGCCGCGGCCGGATTACCACGGTGTGGAACGATTCCCGCCAGCAATGGCGTCTGAGCTACCGCAATCGCGACTTCAGCCGCGAGGTGCTGGTGACGGCCAAGCCCACCGGATCGCGCACTGTCTATGCCAATGGCCGCCTGACGCTCGAGGTGTCGCTGAACCCGGACGAAACCTGGCATTGCTGCCTGCTGTACGACCTGTTCGACGGTGCGACGAAATACGCCGCGCCAAAAGACTGTCTGGGCAGCGGCAAGGTCTCCAAGCACGTCGAGTCGCTGGAGGCATGGCAGCGGACGGTGCTGAAGATCCGCACCAGCAATGAGGAGTTCTACCGCTGCTTCACCCAGGGCGTGGAGGACATGGCGGCACTGCGCCTACCGATCGCCGGCACCGACCACATGGTGTTCATCCCGGCCGCCGGCCTGCCCTGGTTTGTTGCGCTGTTCGGCCGCGACAGCCTGATCGTGTCGTTGCAAACGATGCTGGTGTATCCGGAATTCGCGCGTGGTGCCCTGGATGTGCTGGGCGCGCACCAGGCGCAGGAACGCGACGACTATCGCGATGCGGAGCCCGGCAAGATCCTGCACGAGCTGCGGTACGGTGAGCTGGCGCATTTCCGCCTGATCCCGCACACGCCGTACTACGGCACCTCGGACGCGACGCCGCTTTACCTGATCGCGCTGCATGCGGCCTGGCGCGCCACCGGTGACCGCGACCTGATCGAGAGGCACCTGCGCACGGCGGAAGGCTGCCTGAGCTGGATCGACAAGTACGGCGACCGGGACGGCGATGGGTTCCAGGAGTACCAGACCCGCTCCTCGGCCGGCTACGAGAACACAGCGTGGAAGGATTCCGGCGATTCCGTCATGTATGAGGACGGCACGCTGGTGAAAGGTCCGAAGGCGATCTGCGAGCTGCAGGGCTACGTCTACGACGCCTGGCTGCGCATGGCGGAAATCTACGATGAGATCGGCCGCCATGACGGCGCCCGCCACCTACGGGAAAAGGCCGCCGCGCTGTTCAAGAAGTTCAATGACGTCTTCTGGAACGAGGAGCTTGGCATCTACGCCTACACGCTGGACGGCGAAAAGACGCCGGTCTGGTCACTGGCGTCGAATATCGGCCATCTGCTGTGGTCAGGCATTGTGCCGAAGGACCGCGCCGGCCGTGTGGTCAACCGCCTGATGCAGCAGGATATGTGGAGCGGCTGGGGCATCCGCACATTGTCGGCGCTGCACAAATCGTTCAACCCATACAACTACCAGACTGGCGCGGTATGGCCGCACGACAACGCCATCATTGCGGCTGGCTTCCGGCGCTACGGTTTTGCCTCCGAGGCCGCAGCGGTGGCGCGCAGCATCAGCGACGCTGCCAGCCACTTCCTGCTGAACCAGTTGCCAGAACTCTACGCCGGCCTGCAACGGACCGAGGACAATTTCCCGGTGCAGTACGTCGGCGCGAACGTACCCCAGGCCTGGGCTGCCGGGACGCCGTTCGTCCTGCTGCAGACCATGCTGGGCATTCGCCCGAATGCGCCGCGTGGCGTCCTCTATGTCGACCCGGCGCTCCCCGACTGGCTGCCGGATGTTGCGTTGATCGACCTGCGCCTTGGCAAGAAGACTCTCGACATTCGTTTCTGGCGTGATGGCGCCGAGACAAAGTTCGAGGTCACCCGCGGCGACACGCGCTGTGTGGTGCTGCGGCCGATTGCCGAGGGGCTGGATTTCGAAGCCCACCTGAACAACGGCGCCTGACGCCCAGGGTACCTCGCACGACGGCGACCCGTTACTGCGGCTTTGTCGCCGCGTCGGGCGTATCGTCCGGCGGCCGGGTCTCCGGCATGCCCACAAACAGCAGCAGCACGCCGCATAGCCCCGCCAGCGCCAGGCCGACGAAGGCGGAGCGGTCATTGAATGTCGTGGCGAGCACGCCTGCCAGGCTGGTGCTGAGGGATGCGCCGACCGACACGGCAACACCCAGAAGACCCAGGGTCAGATTGAACCGACCGGTGCCGCGGGTAATGTCAGCCGCGACCAGAGTCATCATCACGCCGAATGCGGCGCCGCTGGCGCCACTCAGTACCTGGGCCAGCGTCAGCGCGACGGGCGCCGGCAGCGCCACGTAAAGCGCGGCCTGCAGTGGCAGCAGGCTCCAGCCCAGCAGCAGCATCGGCCGGCGGCCAGACCGTTCCGACTTTCGGCCGATCCAGGGCGATATCAGCGCTACGACAGCCTGCGGCAGCAGGATGGTCACCGCGATGATGGCATCCGCCAGCTTGGGATGATGCTTCGTCACCTCGGTCGCTGCGATCGGCAGCATGGCAGCGCTGGACAGGAAGAACAGCACAATGCAGATGGCGAACGTCAACAGGCGCCGGTCCAGCAGCAGGCTCTTCAATGCCGCCCATGACGCCGTTTCCTCCGGCTTTTGCGCGGCCGGCACAGCGGCCTCGGCCGCCGGCTTGGTATGGATCAGTGCCAGCGACAGCAGCACCGGCAGAGTCAGCGCCGCGGTCAGGATGAACACCCATCGTGGAGCGAAGTAGGAACCCACCGCGCCCAATACACCGGCGGTCAGCCCATTGCCGATCGATGCGTAGCGCGCGTTCCGACCGATCCGCTCACTGAAGGCTTTGTGCCCAACCAGCGCCAGACTGGTCGCGGCGATTCCGGGGCCTATCAATGAACTGCCCAGGCCCTGCAACGCCTCGGCCAGATAGACCGCGGGTTCACTTGGCGTGGTCGCGAGCAGGACCGCACCAATACCGACGCCCAGCGTCCCGGTCCTGACAGCATGGCGCTTGTCGCGCATGCGGTCGACGAGGGCCCCCGCCGGCACCTGGCTGATCAGGCCGCAGATCGTGGAGATGGTCAGCGCAAAACCAACCTGGGCCGGAGTCCATCGATTCTCGGTCAGATAGACCGCAACGAAGGCGCCGAAGCCGGTCTGCACGGCAGCGATGAAGAAGTTGACCCCGTCAAGGCCATACAGGCTTTGCCGCGAGGGCATCGCTCAGTGCCTGAATGCGGTCGGCAAGCGAAGCTCCACGGTCACCGCTTGTCGCCGATCGTGGCGTCACCGGTGGCGTAGTGATATTCCGGTATGGCGCCAAGCTGCTCCTTGGTGAGGGCCACCGTCACATCATCGACCGCGTCGCTCATGCCGAACCTCAGCGCCGGCCAGGCGACCGCAACTTTGCGCCGGCCGATGCCAAGCACCCCGCCATAGTCGATCACGGCTGCCCGGGGCACGCCCTGCGAATCGACCAGGACATCCCAGACCCGGCCAACCTCGGCCCCCTCGGAGTCATGAACAAAGCGCCCGACCACCGGCGTCAGCGTGCCGGCGGCCATGGTCGCCAGGGCCGGCGCTGCGGCGGCCTTCTGCGGGTCGGATTGGGCATGTGCAGGCGACGCTGCAAGCAACGTCATGAGGGCCGCCATCGCCAGGATGTCGCTGATCGTCAATTGGGCCGCTTCCCTATTGGCCGCATTGTAGACGCCGCGGTTGCCTGGGCAAAGGCGGCGGCGCCGGAAAAGACCTACTCTCCACACCGGTGCCCTTGGACCCAGCCTTGTCACCGCAATCGCTCAGGGGATCGGCACGACACGATAGTAAGTGCCGCCGGCCCCGTAGGCGGGCGCAAACCATGTCGGACCGCAGCGGTAGTAGGCCAGGCCGCCGACCGGCGCGTAGATGCATCCGGCGGGCAGCGTCGGGTAAATGTCGTTCATGACATAGACCGGCGCGGCCGCCGCCCCTGCCGCGACCCCGGCAGCATAGGCATTCGCGCTGGCGGCATTCGCCGCCGCCGCACCGACAGCCGCTCCGGCGACTGCACCGGTGACACCGGCCGCCCAGGCCGCGCCAGTGTTCCAGCCGCCGCAATTGTAACAGCCGGCGTAGTTGTTCACCACAGTGGGCGGATGATACCCGTAATAATAGCCGCCGTTGTAATGCCCGTAGCCCCCATAGGCGGAGTTGCCGTAGGGGCCAGTCGCGTGCCAGGCGCCAGAACCGCCGGACGCGGTGCCTCCGCTAGCGCCGGTGGCATGCCACGATCCGTCACCGCCGGAGGCGGTGCCGCCCCGATAACCGGTGCCGCTCCAGGAGCCGCCGCCGCCGGAGGCACTGCCACCGCGGAACCCGCTGGCGCTCCAGGAGCCGTCACCGCCCGAGGCGGTCGTTCCGCGGTAGCCCTGGTAGTGCCAGTCACCGCCGCCACCCCAGGCATGCCCGCCCCATGCGCCGGCATGCATCCATGCACCAGCCGGCGCCGCGGCGGCGACGGTCAGCGCCGCCGCGGCACCCAGGAGCGCCGCCCCACGGCTCAATGACAGTCTCATGGCTTGCGTCCCTCCGTCTGGGCCGGCTGCGGCGCGGCGTCAGCCGGCGCTGCGAACCGCATACGCGGCGCGGCGGCGGCTTTCGCCGAGGCAAAGACCACACTCGGCACGGGCCTGTTCAACTGCCAGTCCGAGAACACCACCTGGTGACGGAAGTTACCGGGCTCATCGAAGTAGGTGGCACGCGCCATCCGCGGCAGCTTGTCCTCGGCGCCAATCCACATTTGGACCTGCACAGTATCATTCGCCACCACCACGATATCCGTTGTGGTGTCACCGACCAGTCGGGATTGGCCGACGAAGAAGGCCAGCTTCAGACCCTCCGACATATCTTTGTATGGATCCGACACGATCAGGTCAGTGAACGGGAAGTAGATGCCGGCGACGTCATAGGCCGCCTTCAGCATTTCATCGATGGTCGGCGGCGCCTGAGCCACAGCGACCAGGTTGGCCTGCGGCGCGTATGCCATGACCTTCCGGCCGTCGTAGTAGAACTCGGATGCGGGGCCGTCGCCTCGCGTCAGCACGCGCAGCTTGTTCGGCCGCTCCAGCACGACTTCATATTCCGACATGTAAGCCAGCGGCTGTCCGGTGCGTGCCGGGCTCTCATAGGTGGCAACCGCCGTGAACCGCAGTGTCTTGGCCGCTGCTAGTTTGGCGCTCGTCGTCTTCAATATCTCCACTGCCCGCGGCTCAAGCTCGAATTTCAGGCCCATATCGAGCTGGCGCGGCGGCGCCGGCCTGGCCGCCGCAGCCGGCGGCGGACTTGGCTGGGACGGCGACTGTGCGGCTGCCGGCGGACACGCGACCGTAGCACCGAACGCCGCGAGTGCTGCGAGCAGGCAGGTTGACAGGCAGCGCAGGGATCGGCCGCCGGCAGATCGTTGTGGGTTCATATTATGGACGCCTCATTGACAGCCACGTTCCTTCTGCTTCGACCGCCCCGGCGGAGCCGTCGACGAAACCATTATAGGTCCGCAATCGAACCCGTCGCGCGCAAAGAATCCTCCGGCACCTCGTTTGGATATGCGCTTTCGGCACCGGATGGGCCGAACACCGTTCAACCGCCGGCGGCAACGGCGCGGTTGAATCGTCGCCGCGTGGTGATGACGCCGCCCGGAACGAACCGCGCCGCCGCGGCGTTATTGCATCGTGAGCGGACAAGGCGTCCGCCCCTGATTGCAACGTGCTGCAAGAGGAACGCCATGAAGAGTTCATCTTATCGTTCAATGCTTCTGGCGGCTGCCGTCGCCATCCTGCCGACGGCCGGCGCCTGGGCCCAGACTGCCGGCACCGCCACTGGCGACCGGACGCCGCTGGGCCAGCCCAGCGGGGCCACCCAAACGTCTCCGATGGCGCCAGGGGCGACCGGGAAGACTGTCGTGCCGGGCAATAACAGCACAGTGGCCGGCGACGGCCGCGGCACGGCTCTCGGCAAAACCGATAGCGTTCCTGGCCAGAGCGGCGAAGGTAGCGGCGGCTCTGGCGGCGCCAAGTAAGTCGTTCGCGTCAGCGATGGGCGACTGGCGGCGGCTTCACCGCCGCCGGTCGCTTGGCGGTTGCCGGCATGTCCACTGGACGCGAAAACAGGTTGGTCGCCGCGTCAATCACTTTCTGCTGGTATGCCGCGCCGCGGGTCGGTGTGTGAGAGTGGTAGTAGCCGATCGCTGTCATGAGGTCGCCGTTCGCCTCATTCAGGTAGACGCGCATGATCGCGGCGGCGGCAGCGATGTTGAAGCAAGCATCATCCCGCAGCCGCGTGAAGACGACATCCGGAGACAGTCGCGCGTATCTCGCCAGTGGCTCTACCCAGATGGTGTTGACCTGCATCAGCCCGAGGTCAGACGTCCCATTGGTGTTAAGATTGGCCATGCCGATCTTGCCGCCCTCGACAGCGTGGATGGACGGCAGCACCCGCGGCGGCAAGTGATAGAATGCCGCGGCTGCAACCATACAGGAGAGAAAAGGTACGCTCATCGGTCTGTAGCGTCCGCAGGCCAATCGTGGGGTGATTGCTGAACCGTATCCTACAGGGATGCGTCCCAGCCGTGCAACCTTATGACTTGCAATGCCTTTGGCAGCCGCTTACATGGTCGGCTCCCCGTCACCGCCGCGGAGCAAGAGTGTATGGCGCGCGTTACCGTCGAAGATTGCGTTCAGAAAGTCCCTAACCGCTTTGAGCTCGTGCTGCTTGCCGCCCAGCGCGCGCGCAACATCAGCCGTGGCGAGGAGCTGACTGTCGACCGCGACAACGACAAGAACCCGGTCGTCGCACTGCGCGAAATCGCGGACGAGACGATCGAGCTGCCAAAGATCGAGCAGGACCTGATCAAGTCGCTGTCCCGCGCTCCGGAACCGGAGCCGGCCGACGAGGAAGTGCTCGACCTGATCCCGACCGACCAGAACATCTTTGGTCTGCAGGATGTCTCGGCGGAAGAAGAGACCGCCGGACTTCCCGTCGAGTCCGAGGATATGTCGCCCGAGGATATGGAAGCGGCCATTGCCGCCGAACTCGGCGGGCGGATGCCACGGTGACCTGACATGAATGACGGGGGCTTCGGTGGCGACGTGACACAGTCCGCACCGGCCCCCGCTCGGTTGGATGCGGCTCTCGGGGTGGCGGATGCGCCGCCCCTGGCTGTGGCGGATTGCGATGAGCCCTGCCAGCTTGCGCGCAAGATCAAGGCTTACGATCCCAAGGCCGAAACCGGCCTGATAGACACCGCCTATCGCGTCGCCAGCGAAGCGCACGCGATCCAGCGCCGCGACAACGGCGACCCGTACATCACACACCCGGTTGCCGTTGCGGAAATCCTCGCCGGCTATCATCTGGACGTGGCCTCCATCGCCACCGCCCTGCTGCACGACGTCATCGAAGACACGCCGGTCAAGCTGTCCGAGATCGAAGCAAGGTTCGGCAAGGAAATTGCCGGCTTGGTGGACGGTGTCACCAAGCTGACCCGGCTGGAGCTGCAATCGGACCGCACCAAGCAGGCGGAAAATTTCCGCAAGCTGGTGCTGGCCATGAGCAAGGACATTCGTGTCCTGCTGGTGAAATTGGCCGACCGCCTGCACAACATGCGCACCTTGCACTTCGTCCGCGACCCGGACCGGCGCAAGCGCATCGCGCGTGAGACGATGGAGATTTATGCGCCACTCGCCGAGCGCATCGGCATGGACGCGCTGAAGACCGAACTGCAGACACTGTCCTTCACGCAGCTTGAACCCGAGGCCTATGCCACAATCCAGGCCCGGCTGAACTTTCTCCGCGGCCAGGGCGCTGACGTGATCGATGAGGTGCGCCGCGACCTGATCCGCGTCTGCAAGCAGGCCGACGTCAAGGTGATCGAGGTTACCGGGCGGGAGAAATCTCCCTATTCGATCTGGGAGAAGATGCACCGCCTCAACGTGGCATTTAAGCAGCTATCCGACGTTATGCCATTCCGCATTGACGTGGAGACCAAGGGTGACTGCTACGGCGCGCTCGGTGCCGTCCACTCGGCCTATCCCGTCATCGCCGGACGGTTCAAGGACTACATCTCGACGCCGAAATCGAACGGCTACCGGTCACTGCACACCGGCGTGACGCTGCGCGAGCCGCGCAACCAGAAGATCGAGGTGCAGATCCGCACCCAGGACATGAACGACGTGGCGGAAAACGGCGTCGCCGCGCATTGGGCCTACAAGGCGCCGGAGAAGAAGGTCGACGGCAACGACGTCCAGCGTTTCCGCTGGGTGCAGGACCTGCTGGAAATCCTCGAGAATTCCGAGGCACCGGACGAGTTCCTCGATAACACCAAGATGGAACTCTATCCGGATCAGGTGTTCTGCTTCACGCCAAAAGGGCAACTGATCCAGTTGCCGCGCGGCGCGACACCGGTCGACTTCGCCTACGCTGTGCACAGCCAGGTTGGTGACACCTGCGTCGGTGCCAAGATCAACGGCCGCCTGATGCCGCTACGGCACCATTTGCAGAACGGCGACCAGGTCGAGATCATGACGGCCCGCGGTGGCACTCCGTCGCCGCAATGGGAACGCTTCGTCGTCACCGGCAAGGCGCGCGCCCGCATCCGCCGGTTTATCCACCAGGAGCAGCGGCAGCAGAGCCGCGACGCAGGCCGGGCTGAACTGACCAAGGCGTTCCGTCAGGCCGGCGTCGACGGGTCGGAAAAGGCACTCGAACCGGCGCTGAAGGCGCTGAAGGTAGCGACGCTCGACGATCTGTATGTTGGCGTTGGCAACAACAACATCGCGCCGAAGGACGTCGTTCACGCCGCTTATCCGGAACTGCGGCAGGCGCCGCGCGCGCCGCGGATGGTCCCGACGCTGCTGGCGCGTGGCCGTCCGCCGCACAAGCCGACGCACGACATGCCGATCACCGGCCTGGTGCCGGGCATGGCGTTCAGCTTTGCCGGCTGCTGCCACCCTGTGCCTGGCGATGAGATCGTCGGCATTGTCACCACCGGCAAGGGCGTCACCATCCATAACCGCGAGTGCCAGACGCTGACCGGCTTCGCTGCAACGCCGGAACGCTATATCGATGTGGACTGGAACTATGAGGCGGTCGGCAAGGGCGGCGACAATGGCGGCCACCACGGCCAGACCGCGCGCATCAGCGTCATCTCGGCCAATGAGCAGAATGCGCTGGCTGATATGGCCAATGCCGTCGCCAAGCAGGACGGAGCCATCGCGAACCTGAAGATCGTCAACCGCCAGCGCGACTTCATGGAGGTGCTGCTGGACGTCGATGTGCGCGACATCGCTCATCTCTCCAAGGTCATCGTCGGCCTGCGGGCGCTGAAGGAGATCAAGAGCGTGGAGCGCGCGACGGGCTCCTGATCGCCGATTCGGGGAAGCCTTGCACGCGCACCGTCTTGAGTCTTGAGCACCTCGGTCGCCAGCGTCACAGCCGGCTAGGATAGCATCCACCAGACGTGAACCGGCACCACCGGCGACGGGAAACCTCGGGCTATGACGCCACCGGCACGATCTTTCAGATCAAACCCGGGTTTTCAACGATCTGACGGCTTTCTTGACAGCACCCTACTGCATAGGCTTCATCCGCCGGCTTTGCGCGGCGCCTGCCGTTGCATGACAATGTGAAGGTCAGTTGGCCCCATGGCGACCACGAAGGCAAAGCCCAGACGCCAGGCCAGCGTCTGGGTCGAGAACATCAAGACGATCGTCTATGCGGGCCTGATCGCTGTCGGCGTGCGCACCTTCCTGTTCGAGCCGTTCAACATCCCCTCGGGCAGCATGATCCCCACGCTGCTGGTCGGCGACTATTTGTTCGTGTCGAAGTACAGCTACGGCTACTCGCGCTACTCGCTGCCCTTCTCACCACCGCTGTTCTCCGGCCGCATCTTCGGGTCGCTGCCGAATCGCGGCGACGTGGTGGTGTTCAAATACCCACGCGACACCTCGATCGACTACATCAAGCGAATCGTCGGGCTGCCGGGCGACAAGATTCAGGTGAAGCAGGGCGTCCTGTATGTGAACGGCCAGGCCGCCCCGCGCGTCGCCGAGGGCGACTACCTGGCCGATGATGGCGGCATCAAGATGATGCGGCGCCGCTACCAGGAGACGCTGCCAAACGGCGTCAAGCACGACGTCCTGAAAGAGCGCGACGACGGCTGGGTCAACAACACGCAGGAATACGTCGTCCCGGCCAATCATGTCTTTGCCATGGGCGATAACCGCGACAACAGCGCCGACAGCCGTTTCATGGACGGCGTCGGGTTCGTGCCGGTGGAAAATCTGGTCGGCCGGGCCGAGATCATCTTCTTCTCGATCAACGCGGAATATCCCTGGTGGGAAGTCTGGCAGTGGCCGTTCGAGATTCGCTGGAGCCGCCTGCTCAAGCCTGTGCGCTGAATGGCTGAGCCGGCGGAGGACCTCCTGGGCTACAGCTTCAAGCGCCCTGCTCTGCTGCGGGAGGCGCTGACCCACCGCTCCGCGATCCACGGCCACGGCCGGTCGCACGGGTCGAACGAACGGCTCGAGTTCATTGGCGACCGCGTCCTGGGTCTTGTCATGGCGGAGTGGTTGGCAGAGCGCTTTCCGCGCGAGCAGGAGGGCGAACTCGGGCGGCGTCTCGCGCATCTGGTGTCACAGCCGGTGCTGGCGGCTGTCGCCGAGGGAATGGGGATCGCTGGCGCTCTGTCCGTTGCGCCAGGCGAGGCGCGCGCCGGTGTGAAAAAACGCGCCACGGTCCTGGCCGATGCCCTGGAGGCGACGCTGGGCGCGCTCTATCTCGATGGCGGCCTGGATGTGGCGCGCACGTTCATCCGCAGAGCCTGGAACAACACCATGGTGGAGCAGGCGGCGCCGCCGAAGGATGCCAAGACCGCTTTGCAGGAATGGGCGCAGAAGCGCGGCCTCGACCTGCCTACCTATACCGTTACCAGCCGCTCCGGGCCACCGCATGCGCCGGAATTCACCGTCACAGTGAGCGTCGGCGCCATGTCTGGCATGGGCACCGGTTCCAGCAAACGCGCGGCAGAACAGCTTGCAGCCGAGGCGCTTTTTACGCAGGTGTCTGCATGACCACGCGCTGTGGTTTCGTGGCAATCGTTGGCGCACCGAACGCCGGCAAGTCCACACTGATGAACCGGATGACAGGGGCGAAGCTGTCAATCGTCTCCCCGAAAGCGCAGACGACGCGCTTCCGTGTGCTGGGAATCCTCATGCACGGCGGGTCGCAGGTGCTGTTGGTCGACACGCCTGGCATCTTCCAGCCCAAGCGTAAGCTGGACCGGGCGATGGTGGCCGCCGCCTGGACCGGCGCAGCCGATGCAGACGTGACGCTGCTGCTGGTGGATGCCCGCTCCGGTGCGACAGATGCGGTGCAGGAAATTGCTCGCAAGGCTGGGGCGTCGGGCCGCCGCTGTTGGCTCGTGTTGAACAAGATTGACCTCGTGCAGCCGCAGGTGCTGCTGCCGCTGACTGCCACGCTGTCCGCCCTGGCGACGTTCGAGCACGCCTTCATGGTGAGTGCAGTGACCGGTGACGGCGTTGCCGCACTCAGCGACGCACTCGCCGCCGCGGTGCCCGAGGGACCGTTCCTCTACCCGGATGATGATCTGACCGACCTGCCCGACCGGTTGCTGGCGGCCGAGATCGTGCGCGAACAAATCTTCCTGCAGACGCATGAGGAAGTCCCCTACGCCGCGACCGTCGAAACTGAGAGCTTCAAGGAGCGGAAGGACGGCTCCGTCCGGATCGACGCCACGATCTATGTCTCGCGTCCTGGGCACAAGGCCATCCTGATCGGCGACAAGGGCGCGAAGATCAAGGCGATTGGCGCGCGGGCGCGGCAGGACCTGGCGGGTCTGCTGGAGCGTCCGGTGCACCTGTTCCTTAACGTGAAGCAGCGATCCGGCTGGGACGAGGAAGGCGCCCGGCTACGCGCAATCGGACTGGAGGATCCAGGGTAACGGCGGGCGGGAACCGTCCCCGCTCAGTCCACCGGCGCCGTCGCCGGCCCCTCGAACAACTCGAACGCCGCCCGCGCGGCCGGGCCACGGCCCACCAGCATCAGGCCATCGCCAGCTTCGATGATGGTCTGAGGGTCAGGCCGCATGATCGTGTCGCCATTGCGCCTGGTGATCTGGACAATGAAGAAAGCGCCTTCGGATTGCTGCTCGACCGCCGCGATCGACTGCCCGGTCACCGCGCTGTCCGGCGCAGCAATCACGATGTCGATGTCCAGGCCGAGTTGGCGCAGCGTGCGTTCAAAGCCCTCGTTCTGCGCAGCGCCGGGCAGAAACCGAGCGGTCTTCCGGAACAGGATCATCTCGGCAATCCGTTCCGCGCCGATATGCGCCGGCAGCACCACCTTGGTCGCGCCCGCCTGAAGCAGCTTGCTTTCCGTGCTGGGCAATTCACCGCGGGCGATGATTTCCAGGTCGGGCTTCAGGCTATGCGCGCTGAGCGTGATGAACACATTCGCCGCGTCGTGCGGCAGGACGGTGGCGAGGGTCCTGGCCCGGGTGACGCCGGCGGCCAGCAGCGTGGTCTCCTCGGTCGCGTCGGCCTGCAGATGCAGGTAGCCAAGGGTTCGCGCTTCCTCGACGCGGGCCTCGGCCTGCTCAATGATGACGAAGGGCACGCTGGCGGCCCGGAGTTCGCGGGCGAGCATGACGCCTAGCCGGCCGAAGCCGCAGATTATGACGTGATCGCGCAGCCGGTCGATCTGGTTGCTCATGCGCCGGACTCCCAGCACCTTGTTGATTTCGTTCAGGGTGATGAACTGGATCAGCGCACCGGTCAGGTACAACATCCCGGTACAGCCAAGAACGATGGTGCCACCCGTGATCCACCGCAGCGCCGTCGTGTTGATCGGCACCACCTCGCCATAGCCGACCGTATAGACGGTGATGAGCACCATGTAGAACGCGTCGGCGACCGGCGCACCGGCAAGGGCGTAGCATACCGTCGCCAGGATCATCACCACGACCATGTAGACGACGCCGAAAATCAGGTTTCGGACCGGCGAATGCATCAACCAGCTCGACGCCGCCTCCATAACGGCGCGGGATGAAACGACCCGATCTGGTTCAGCGGCGTGGCGAATGGTGGGCGTCCATTCTTATTGTGAAACCGGTTGCTGATACGGCGTTTGCCGGACGATTAACAAGGCCGCAATGGCACGCATCAAACGTTGCGCCTACATTGACGGCCGGTTCTCAACCAAGGATGAGCGATGGAATGGGAAGCGCCAGCGATCGTGCTGGAGACGCGTCCCTACGGTGAGGGCGACGCGGTCGTCACCGTGATGACGGAACAGCACGGTCTCCACCGCGGCCTGGTGCGGGGTGGCACGTCGCGCAGCCAGACGGCGACCTGGCTGGCCGGGAACATGGTGCAGGTGCGCTGGGCGGCGCGGCTGTCCGACCAGCTTGGGGGATTCACCGGCGAGCTCATCCACGCCGGCGCGGCCCCGGTCCTGGACGACCCGCTCTGCCTGGCGATGCTGTCCTCCTGCTGCGCCGTCGCGGACGACGCGCTGCCGGAACGGGAGCCACATCCCCGGATCTTTGCCGGGCTGTTGTCGCTGATTCCACGCTTGCCGCTCGGCGCCGATGAACTGACCGAGGTGGTACGGTGGGAGGTCCTGTTGCTGGCCGACCTCGGCTACGGCCTGGACCTGTCATCCTGCGCCGTGACCGGAACGCGGGACGGCTTGCGTTATGTCTCGCCGCGCACCGGGCGGGCGGTGACTGAAGCAGGTGCCGGTATCTGGGCCGACCGCCTGCTGCCGTTGCCGGCGTTCCTGCTGGGCGACGCAGCAGCGGATTTGGCCGCCTGGCGCGACGGGCTGCGGCTGACTGGTCACTTTTTGTTCCGCGACGTCTTTGGACATCGGCATCGGCCGTTGCCTTATGCTAGGCGGAGACTCTACGACCGGGTGGCCGCCATGGCCGACTCGGAAGCGAAGGATGACCGGACCGACGATGCCTGATGACCTGATT
The DNA here is from genome assembly GCA_018240405.1 of Pseudomonadota bacterium. Taxonomy (GTDB): domain Bacteria; phylum Pseudomonadota; class Alphaproteobacteria; order Acetobacterales; family Acetobacteraceae; genus Rhodopila. The sequence continues at coordinate 1,221 of JAFEFW010000631.1, read as the reverse complement.
GGCCACATCGAGCCGACGCACCTGAAGGACGCGCTGTCGGAGCGCTACCTCGCCTACGCGCTGTCGACCATCATGTCGCGCTCGCTGCCGGATGTGCGCGACGGTCTGAAGCCGGTGCACCGGCGGCTGATCTACGCCATGCACCAGTTGAAGCTGGACCCGACCGCCGGCTTCAAGAAATGCGCCCGCGTGGTTGGCGACGTCATGGGTAAATACCACCCGCATGGCGACGCCTCGATCTACGATGCCATGGTGCGCATGGCGCAGGAGTTCGCCGCCCGTTACCCGCTGGTCGAAGGCCAGGGCAATTTCGGCAATATCGACGGCGATAACCCGGCGGCCATGCGCTACACCGAGGCGCGGTTGACTGCCATTGCCCAGGCCATGCTGGCTGGGATCGATGAGGATACGGTCGATTTCCGCCCGACCTATGACGGCGAGGAATCCGAACCCGTCGTGCTGCCCGGCGCCTTCCCGAACCTGCTGGCCAACGGCGCGGCGGGAATCGCGGTCGGCATGGCGACGTCGATCCCGCCGCACAATGCCGGCGAGATCTGCGCCGCGGCCATCCACCTGATCGAGAATCCGCAGGCCACGACGGCCGACCTGTTGCAGTTCATACCTGGCCCCGATTTCCCGACGGGCGGCGTGCTGGTCGAAGACCCGGCGGCGATCTTGAACGCCTACGAGACCGGCCGCGGCGGCTTCCGTCTGCGCGCCAAGTGGGAGGTGGAGAAAGGCAAGCACGGGACGTGGCAGGTCGTGGTGACCGAAATTCCCTACCAGGTGCAGAAGTCCAAGCTGATCGAGCAGGTGGCGCAGCTACTGGAGGAAAAGAAGCTGCCGCTGCTGGGTGATATCCGCGACGAGAGCAGCGACGTCATCCGCCTTGTGCTGGAGCCCCGGACGCGCATCGTTGAGCCCGAGACGCTGATGGAGACCGTGTTCCGGGTCACGCAGCTTGAGGTTCGCTTCCCGCTGAACATGAACGTGCTGGACGCGACCCGCACGCCGCGCGTGATGAAGCTGACCGACGTTATCCGGGAATGGCTGAACCACCGGCAGCAGGTGCTGGTGCGCCGGTCCAACCACAGGCTGGCGGCAATCGATCGGCGGCTGGAGATTCTCGACGGTTACCTGATCGTCTACCTGAACCTCGATGAGGTGATCCGCATCATCCGCGAGGAGGAACAGCCAAAGCCGCGCCTTATGGCGCGCTTT
>JAFEFW010000630.1 GCA_018240405.1 Pseudomonadota bacterium | reverse complement strand
CAACCACCGCAGCGCCCGGCATGGACTCGACCACCAGCCTTGCTCCGGCCATTCCAGCACCGGCCGATAGCGCGGACTCCGAACTCGAAGAAGCCGCCCATTTCCTCCTTCTGGTCGGGCGGCTGCTGCTGGGTGATGGCGCCGACTCAGAGCAAGTCGCCACCACGGTGGATCAACTCGCTGCAGTCCTCGGCTTTGAGGCGCGCCTCGTCGTGACCTACGAGACGCTGATGCTGACGCTGATCCGCGGCGACCGCTTTCGCACCAAGGCGGGGCGTCACCTGCCAAGCTTGGGCGTGAATATGCGCGCAGTGGAGGCGATCGGGCAGATCGTAACCGATCTGACGGCCGGACGCATGACGCTGCAACAGGCGGCAGAGCAGTTGGCCGCGGTTGAACGCGGCGTCCGCGCCTATCCGCCGCTGCTCGTCGTCGGCGGCATGGCGGTGACGACCGCCTGCCTCGCCCGCCTGTTTGGTGGCGACACGCTCAGTTGCGTCGTCGCCCTGCTCGCCGGCGGCCTCGGCACGGCGCTGCGTCTGCACCTGGCGCGGCGGGCGGCCAACCCGTTCGTGGTTGCGTTCCTCACCGCCCTGGTCAGCGGCCTCGTTGGCGCTCTTGGCCTGCGCTTCGTCACGCCGGCAACGCCGGATCTGTGCATCATCGCGCCATCCATGATCATCGTGCCCGGCGTTCCGCTCATCAACGGCATCTGGGACTGTGTCCGCAACCACATGAGCCTCGGACTGGCGCGCCTGTCCGCGGCCTTCCTGACGACGCTGGCGATCGCGACCGGCCTGTTCTGCGTCACCGTCGCCACCAGCGTGGAGGTACCCGTCGGCAGCAAGCTGGGCCTGCTGCCACTGCCGCAGGACGCAGCCGTGGCCGGCGTCGCCGCCATCGGCTTTGCGCTGCTGTTCAATGTGCCGCCCCGGCTGGTCTGGGCAGCGATGCTCTGCGGCGCAGTCAGCCATTGCCTGCGCACCGGCGTCATGATGCTGGGGGTCGCGCTGTGGCCGGCGACCTTGGTCGGGGCCACCGGCGCCGGCATCCTGGCTCTCGGTCTCGCCTGGCGCTTCCGGGTGCCACCGGCGGCCTTCGCCTTTCCCGGCGTGGTCGCGATGGTGCCGGGTGCGTTTGCGTTCCGTGCCGTCATCGGCAGCCTGCGGATCGTCGAGGCCGGCGCCGATGCCGACCCGCGCCTGGTCGGGCAGACGATCAGCCTGATGTTCGGCTGCGCGTTGACGATGGGTGCCATCGCGATCGGCCTGGCGGTGCCGCTGGCCTTCCTGCCCACCCTGATGCAGCGCGGCGTGCCGGGGAAGTCCCGGTAACGCTTCGGGATGCCGGGGAAACCGCTGCAACGGCGCTCCGTTGGCCTCCAACTGGAGGACCATTCATGTCAAATCGCACCGTGTTCGCCCTCCTCGCGCTGGGCATTCCACTCGCCACCGGCGGGTGCGTCGCGGGGGACGCGGGCTACGGCTACGCCTATAGTGGCACGCCCGTCTATTCGGCACCGCCGCCCCCCTACGCGTATGGCGGCCCGTGGGGCCCGCCCGGCTTCGCCACGCTCGGATTTGGCCCTGGCGGCCCGCCGCCCGGATGGCGGCACCGCTTCTGGCACGACCACCCCCGCGCGGCCTTTCGCGAGGGCCACCCCCGCTGGGCTCGCCCGCCGGGAGCTCCGGGTCCCGGCCCGGGCTGGTCCCGTTCACCCGGCGGACCGGGGCCCGGACCGCGCGGCCCTGGCCCCCACGGTCCACGTCACCACCACGATTGATCGCCCGCGGACGCGCCTGGGAGGCCTCCGCCGCATCGCGTTAAGCCAGATCAATTGCGGTGCAGGCTCCGGATGGTAAACACATCACCATGAGCATGCCGTCCGCCCTCGCCCGCCCCCTGCCGCTGCGCGCCGGCACCCGCGGGTCGCCACTCGCCCTGGTCCAGACCCGTACGTTCATGCGGCTGCTCATGGCGGCCTGCCCTGACCTCGCCGATGGCGGCGTCGTTGAGCAGATCATCAGCGTGACCGGCGACGCGGTGCTCGACCGCCCGCTTGCCGAGATTGGCGGCAAGGGCCTGTTCGCCAAGGAAATCCATGAGGCGCTGCTGGACGGCCGCTGCGACGTCGCTGTGCACAGCCTGAAGGACCTGGAGACAGAGCTGCCGCCGGGCATTGTGCTGGCCTGCGTGCTGAAGCGGGAGGATCCGCGCGACGCCCTGATCCTCGGCCCGACCCTCACCGGCACCGCCAGCGACCCGCTCGGCGCCCTGCCGCAGGGTGCGCTGGTCGGTACCTCCTCCGTCCGCCGCCAGGCGCAACTGATGCATGCACGCCCGGATCTGAAGATGGCGGTGATCCGCGGCAATGTACAGACCCGGCTGCGCAAGCTGAACGAAGGCGATTGCCAGGCCAGCCTGCTGGCGCTGGCGGGGTTGAACCGCCTGGAAATGACCGTGCCCAGCGCGCTGCCGCTCGACCCGTCGATCATGCTGCCGGCGGCGGCGCAGGGCATCGTCGGCGTCACCGCGCGCGCCGGCGATACCGACATCCTGCAGCGCCTGGCCCTGATCGAGGACGCCGACGCCCGCGTCGCCGCGGAAGCGGAACGTGCCCTGCTGGCCTGCCTCGACGGATCCTGCCGCACCCCGATCGGCGGCCACGCGCGTTTACTGCCCGACGGGCAGGTCGAACTGATGGGGCTGGTGGCACGCGCCGATGGCAGCTTCCTGCTGCGGCGGACGGAACACGGCGTCAGAGCCGACGCGGCTCGGTTGGGCCGGGAATTGGGCGACAGCCTGCGGGCCGATTCGCCGGCCGATCTGTTCGTCTGATCACCGTACTGGAACCCAACCCCGCTGAACTCGTTAGCCACGCTCACTGCAAAGGAGCGTGCAGCATGAAGCAGATAGTGATTGCCGCGGCCGCAGTCCTGGCCCTCGCCGGTGGCATTGCCTCACCTGCAGCGGCTAAGGGCTGCCTGAAAGGTGCCGCGGTTGGCGGCCTTGCCGGCCACATGGCGGGGCATGGCGTCCTCGGCGCGGCGGGCGGCTGCGCGGTGGGCCACCACATGGCGAACAAGAAGGAGCGTCAGGCGCAGACGTCCGGCACGACAACGTCAGCGGCGCGGCCGAGCACTGGTACAACGTCGCCGAACACGATGTCTGGCGAATAACCGGAGCGGAACGGGCGGGCGGCGCCGATCCGCCCGCCGCTACTCGTGCACAAGCACCCAATCGTTAATGAAGCTGGCCAACCCGTTGGCGCGGAAGTCGCGCTTCAGGCCAACCTCGTCATAGTCTTCGCGGACCCAGTCGAGGAACGGCTTTCGCCCCTCCGCCTCACGCTGGTAGTGCAGGAAGAACGCGTCCAGTACGCCGGTCTTCGACTGCTTCACATGGCCAAAGCGCCAGGACAGTTGCTGCAGCGCCTGCGCCGCCGTCCCGCCTTCGAACAGGATGATCAGGCCTGCAACCAGCCCGGCCCGGTCCGCGCCGGACTTGCAGTGCAGGATGGCCGGCGTCTGCATCTGCTGCCAGATGCCATGCAGGCGCAGGATTCGCTCGCGATGCGGCGCGCCTCGGCTTTCGAAAGCCATGTCGTAGAAGTCCAGGCCGAGCTTCCCGGCTGCTTCGCGGGATAGCGCGTCCGATCCGCTGAGCGTTTTGCCGCGGAGGTTGATGAGCGTCTTCAACCCCAGTTTGCGCGTCAGTCGCGCCAGTCGCTGCGGCGTCGGGTGGTTGCAGCGGTAGACCCGGCCCGGCACCACCGGCGCCAGGTTGCTCCAAACCAGCCGGAACACCGCATGATCGATGAACAGCGAGTCGATCCACGCTACGGTGCGGCCCCGTACGGTGCTCAGATCCCCTTTAAAGATCGAATCCATGCGGTGCGGTCTGTCCGTCAGGCCAGGACGCGGCCGGTCAGCCGCTCCAGCACCCGCAGTGGGGCAGTCTCGGGTGAAACCATGGCGCTGACGGGAAGGTAGAAGGTCTGCTCGAGCGCGAAGTGGCCGGCCAGAGCAGCGTGCGGCACCTGGTCGGTAAACACCATCCAGGTGGTGCCGGCGGGGAACGACCACGGCAGCGCGGGCGCCGTGGTCTGGTAGGTCTCATCCAGCTTCATCTGGTCGTGCAGCGCCAGCATCATCTGGTCGTAGCCGCTCTGCACGCCTTTGGTCAGGCCGAGCATGGCGTAGAGCCTGGCTCTGGTGGCCGCGGGGGCCGGCAGCGTCTTCAAGTAGCGCGACGCCAGATCACCGAACGGCTCGCCGACCCGCCATTCGCGTGCGCGGCCATCCGGGGCAACATTGCTGAACAGGCGCAGGATGCGGTCACCGTGCGTCGGCCGCGTGGGGAAAGCATCGACATGCAGGCGCTTATCGTCCTTGCGGGGCGAGTAGTCGCGCCCGGCGATTTCGGCTGGACGAAAGCTGGTGCGTCCCAGGCGCAGCGGCCTGCTGTAGGGCGCCAGCAGGCCGCGCGCCAGGATTTCGGCCTGGGCGGCGAAACGGCCCATGAAGGCGGCGAGTGGCTCCGGCACGTCAGCGGCGCCGCCGATCTTGCCGGTGGCCGGTTCGAGCGAAATATTCTTCCGTTTGCCGCTCAGCAGACCGGCGGACAGCACGGCGCGCTCCGCCTCCGTTACCTCGAAGGCGAGCTGGGGTAGCATGACCACGCGCCCGGCCTCGAGCGCCGCGACGGCCGCGCGAGTGCTCATCGGATCAAACGGGCCGGTCCAACCGGTGACGGGAAGTTCGGTAACCACCTGTTCGGGTTGCATCGCGCCTTACCGCTTACGGAGTTTCGGCCTCACTTAGCTTGTCGGTCCTTCCGCGCAAAGGCTTACCGCCGCAAACCTGCTCCGTGTGCCTCCATGGGGTGCTTTGTGGGCTCGATGTCGGATTGACCCCGTGTCCTCCGGCAACCTCATGCCGGCTGCAACCATGCAATCACGCCGACACGGAGGCCACGAAGCCCCCCACGGAGCGGCACCGGAGCGAGGCTCAGGCGCCGACGCGTCGCAGCCACCGGCCGGCGGCTTCCACCGCGTCGCGCGCCTTCTGCACGGTCCCGGTGGCTCGCAGGAAGCCATGCACCACGCCCGCATACGTCTCATGCTCAACGTCGACGCCGGCCGCCTGCAGCCTGGCAATCAGTGCCTCCCCTTCGGAGCGCAGGACATCGAGTTCCGCCAGCAGCACGATCACCGGCGGTAGGCCTGCCAGATCGGCCCGCAGCGGCGCCGCCAGCGGATGCAGCTTGTCGAGTTCGTGCGGCACATAGACGTTCCAGTAGAACCCCATCCGCTCCACGCTCAGTCCGTATTCGCCGCGGCCGTAGGCGCGGTAGCTCTCGGTATCCAGCCGCGAATCGCACACCGGATAGTTCGCCAACACGCCGCGCAGCGCCGGCCCGCCGGCGTCGCGCAGCAGCAGCGCGGTGGCCAGCGCCAGGTTGCCGCCGGCCGAATCGCCGCCAACGATCAGGCGCATGGCGTCCAGCCCCCATTCGGCGCCATGCGAGGCGATCCAGCGGACAACCGCGGCGCATTCCTCCAGCGCTGTCGGGAACTTCGCCTCCGGCGACAGGGAATAGTCCACACTGACGACGTTGACCGCGCCGGAGGCAGCATATTCGCGCACCAGCCGGTCATGTGTATCGACGCTTGCCCATACCCACCCCCCGCCGTGGAAATACACCAGCGTCGGCAGCAGGCGGTCGAGAACGGGCTTGTACACGCGGCAGAAGATGCGGCGCCCGTGCGCTGTCACGTAGCGGTCCGTGGTTTCCGCCATGTCCGGACCGCCCTGCGCGGTGATACAGCCCAGCAGGTCGTTCACCCGGCGATGCGGATCGAGCGGGAGTTCCACCTTCACCGGCGGATGCTTCGCCGCCTCGGCCTCCATAGCCGCGGTGAAAGCCGCCATTTCAGGATCCCAGTGCGTGCGGTCCGGCATCGTTACCTCCCAACTTCCTGTGTGGCAGCTATGCAAAGGCACGTTTCCAATAAATGCAACTTGCGCATCTGCAGTCCGCAACCGTTATGTTGCACCGCACCATAAGGTGAGAGTCATGACTGTTCCTCGTCTTCATTCCAGCGGCCGGTTCGATTCCGCCAATCTATTTCATCCGAAATCCATTGCGGTTCTGGGCGCCGATACGGATGCCGGCTCCCAGATTCTCGCCAATCTCGCGATCAGTGCCTTCAAGGGTGAGATCCACTCCCCGCGGTCTGCAGCCGACCTTCCGAACAATATCTCTCTCACTGTGCTGGCGCTGCCCGAGGAGCAGATCGGCTCCGCCATGGACGAATTGGCCCGGCGCAACTGCTTTGCCGCCATCGTCCCAGGCCCCTGCGCCGACCTGCGCGAGCACGCCGTGCGCACCGGCGTCCGTGCGCTCGGTGCCCATTCCTTCGGGCTTGTTGTACCCAAGCTGGGCCTCAATGCGGCGCGCACGCATATCCAGCCACCGGCGGGACGGCTGGCGCTGATCTCGCAGTCGGGGGCGCTGAGCCGGGCGGTGATCGACTGGGCGGCACCGAACGGCGTCGGCTTCAGCCACGTCATCGGCCTGGGCGGCAACAACGACATCGGCTTCGGCATCACGCTGGACTGGCTGTCGCGCGATCCCGGCACCGGCGCCATCCTGCTGGATATCCGCCGCATCAAGGACCAGCGGATGTTCCTCTCCGCCGCCCGGGCCGCCGCCCGGCTGCGCCCGGTGGTGGCGATCAGGGCCGGCCTGCGCCTGCTGGATGAGGATGGCTTCGCCGACCGGGCCTTCGAGGCAGCGCTGCGGCGGTCGGGCGTGCTGTGCGTGAACCATCTCGAGGACCTGCTGGCGGCGGCGGAAACGTTGACCCGCACCAAACCGATCCGCCGCGACTCCATCGCCATCGTCAGCAATGCCATCGGGCCGGCCCGCCTCGCCGCGGACACTGTCCTGCGCCACGGCCTGTGCCTGTTGAAGGATGACGCGCTGGACCACGGCATCCTGCATGTCTCATCGGCCGACCTCGCCGCCGAGGCACATAGGATGGCGACGCGCACCGATGTCGGCGGCGTGCTCGTCGTGCACGCACCGATGGGTTCCTGCGACGACGCGACCATCACGGCGCTCTGCCAGAAATGCCCGAAGCAGCAGGCCGCCATGCTCTACTGCATCATGGGCGAGACGACTGGGTCGCTGCACCGCCAGCAGGTGCTAGCCGCCGGTCTGCCGGTGTTTGATACGCCGACGCAGGCGGTCGCCGGTTTCGCCCATCTCGTGCACGACCGCCGCAACCGGGAGGCCGCGCGCGAACTGCCGGGCAGCGCCGTGCTGTCGATCGCCCCCGACAAGCGCTGGGTGCGGCGGATTTTCCAGGGCATGCGCAGCCGCGACAAGCTGGCCCTGACCCAGGATGAGACCATGGACGTGCTGTCGGCCTACGGCATTCCAACCGTGCCGACGCGCTTCGCGGCCAATCCGGACGATGCCGTCACCGCCGCGAACCTGCTGCACTACCCGGTGGTCGTGAAGCTGCGCTCGCGTGAAAAGCCGGCGGGCCGCGGCCATGGCAGCCTCGCGTTCGACCTGCCCGATGCCGAATCGACGCTGCACGCCGCGCGGCTCGTCGCCAGCCAGGGTCTGCGGGAGAAGGGTTGCAGCGCGCTTCTGGTGCAACGCCAGGTGGGCCGGGCGCGCGAGGTCGCGGTCAGCGTCGCTGACGACGCCACCTTCGGCCCGATCATCAGCTTTGGACCCGGCGGCACACTGGCTTCGGCACAGGACAAGTCGGCCGACCTGCCGCCGTTGAACCTGCCACTGGCCGAGGCGCTGATCAGCCGCAGCACCGCCGGCGCCATGCTCGGCCGTGACCTGCGCGACCGCCCGGCGGCCAACGCCGGCGCCGTGGCCGAGGTGCTGGTGCGCATCAGCCAGTTGATCGTCGACTTCCCGGAAATCGAGACGCTCGACCTCCCATCCATGTTTGTCGACGACACCGGCATCGTCATCGCCGATGCCTGGCTGCGCCTGCGGCCGGAGGACGAGCCCGGCGTCGGTCCGGCGATCGCCCCCTACCCGACGGAGCTCGTGACCCATGGCGTCTACGGCGGCGAGCACATGACGATCCGACCGATCCGGCCCGAGGACGCGGAACAGCACGGCGCCTTCTTCAAGCGCCTGTCGCCGGAGGACATCCGCTACCGCTTCTTCACCGCGATCCGCGAATTGTCGGCGGAGCAGATGGCCCGCCTGACCCAGGTCGATTACGACCGGGAAATGGCCTTCGTCGCCAAGCGCGATGCCAATGATGAGACGGTTGGCGTGGCCAGGCTGGTGATCGAGGCCGACGGCCAGAGCGGCGAATTCGCTGTCATCGTGCAGGCGGACATGAAGGGCCGCGGCCTTGCGCGCGAACTGATGCTGCGGCTGATCGATTGGGGCAAGGCGCGGAACCTGAAGGAAATCATTGGCCAGGTGCTGGCGGACAACCCGGCGATGCTGGCGTTCATCCGCCGCCTCGGCTTCACTGTGCACCGCATGCCGGACGAACCGGATGTGATGGAGGTGCGGCTGGTGCTTTAGGCCCCCGCATCAGCGGGAGGGTGTCGATGCCGCGGAAACTCGCTGTTGCGCTGGCTTGCCTGGTAGCCCTGGCGGTTCCGGCGCGCGCCGCCGACCTGACGGTGCTGAGCGCCGGCGCCATCACCGCGGTCGCGAAATCGGTCGTGGCGGACTACGAGAAGAGCAGCGGCGTCACGGTTGTGATGCGCACGGACACATCGGGCGGGCTGTCGAAGCGCGTTCTTGGCGACGAGGCCTTCGACGTTGTTCTGACGTCCCAGTCCGGGATTGCGGACCTTGAGAAGGCTGGCAAGCTGGCTCCAGGATCAGCCATCAAGCTCGCGAAAGTGGGAATCGGCCTGGGCGTGAAGATGGGCGCCCCAGCACCCGACATAACGACCGTTGAGGCGTTCAAGGCGGCCCTGCTGGCGGCGCCATCCGTGGCCTATGTCGATCCGGCCTCCGGCGGGACCAGTGGCATTTACCTGTCCAACCTCTTCCGTGCCCTTGGCATCGCCGACGCGCTGGCGCCGAAGTCCGTGCTGGTCCGCGGCGGGTTCGCCGCGGAGGCCGTCGCCGACGGACGCGCCGCGCTGGCGCTGCAGCAGGTGAGCGAGATCCTGGGTGTCCATGGCGTCGTCCTCGTTGGAAGGCTGCCGGAGTCGATCCAGCTCTACACCACCTACGCCGGAGCCATCTCAGCCGCGACAGGGAAGGCGGCGGATGCACGCGCGTTCCTGGAAGCCATGGCCAGTCCCACTGCCAAATCCATGATCGCAGCTCGGGGCATGACCGATCCGTAAGGTACGAAATGCTTGCCCGAGCGAGCCGGTTCGCCGCATAGACACGGCACGGAGGAATCGGGAGATCGCCATGTCGGCCATTCACAGACTGGCGCCGATCGCGGCCTGCCTCGCTGGTCTTAGCCTGGCGAGCGCGGCGCAGGCGCAAACCGCGCCGCTGGATGACGGCGGCAAGCTTTCATTTCAATCGGGATTGCTAATGCGGAAGGCCAAGCCGACCGCGCCGGACGTGCCGGCACCGCCGCAGGCTTGGCCGCGGCTGGAAGCAGGCGCCATTGTATGCCGGACTGAGAGCGATCTTGACCGGCTTGCGGCGCGGCATAACGGGGAGTCAGCCGGCGGACCGGTTGATTGCCAAGTGCTGCGCGACGTGACCGCGATCACCATCCTGCAACGGCGCGGGCCGGCCAAGCAGGAGGTGCAGTTTACCAGTGGCAAAGTTGGCACGGTCGGCTGGACCAACGCCTGGTTGCCCGAGAAGGCGCCGGCAGCGACGCGGACCTCGACGCGATAGCGGCCGCGTCGGCGGCTTCTCCCGCCCTGGGGAAGCCGCCTAGCCGTTGGCGTTATCCGGCTGGCTGATCCTTATGATGATGCGGTCATGGCAGCCTTTCGTCCGCCATACCAATAGTGCGCGCTCAGTTGCCGCGCTTGCTCACTGCAGGGCCACGTGCTGTGGCCAATCCTTGATTGATGTGCGCCAGTGAATGCGGTCCTGTTCCGGCGGATAGTCACCGGCCGCCTTATGATACGAGCAGCGATTGTCCCAGATGACGACGTCGCCGACGCGCCATTTGTGGCGGTATTCCCCGTCCGGCTGGATCATCAGCGCGGTCAGTTCGTCGATCAGCGCATTGCTTTCGGCTTCGCCGCAGCCCTCGATGGATAGAATTTTTCCGGGATCGAAATAGAGTGACTTGCGCCCGGTTTCGGGATGAGTGCGGATCAGGAGGTGCATCGCCGGCACCCGGTCCCGGTCCTCGGGGTTCAGCAGCGCCTGGCTCTTGGTGCGGCCGCCATAGGTGAAGGCACCACGCACGTTGGCAAGCCGGATCTTCAGCCGTTGCGGCATCGCCTCATAGGCCGCGTAACCGCTGGCAAACAGCGTGTCGCCGCCCTGGTTTGGGATCGCCAGTCCGTAAAGCTGCGTTGCCTTGAACGGGATGTCATCGTAGGCGCCGTCGGTGTGCCAGCCCTCGGCGCCACGGCGGTAGATCGCCATGTTCAGGCTGCCATCGGCATTGTGCTTGTTAATGCCGAGCATGGTGATTTCCGGGATCTCCGGGTGCCGCGTGCTCTTCGATGGGTGCGGTGACACCGGACCGAAGCGGCGGCTGTACTCCAGGAACTGCTGCAGCGTCAGTTCCTGTCCGGTAACGACCATGACATTGGCGTTCAGCCAGGCCTGATAGATGCGGCGAAAGGTCGGTTCATCGATCGTGCGGAGGTCGACGCCGGATACCTCGACGCCGATCTGCGGTCCCAGCCTGCGTATCTGCACCATGGTTCGGTCCTCCCGCTGTAAAGGGAAGGCCGATGCCGCAGCGCCGTCAAGTCGCGGCGCCGGCCATGGCCAACGCCACGCTCGGCGGAATCAGACTTCCAGCCACTCCTGTCGCACCTGCGGATTGGCGGCGAGATCGGCGGGCGTGCCCTCGAACACAATCTGACCGTGGCCCATCACATAGAGCCGGTGCGAGATTTTCAGCGCGATGGTCAGTTTCTGCTCGACCAGCAGGATGGCCACGCCACGGCTGGCGATTTCGGCCAGCAGCACGCCGACCTGCTCGACCAGCAGCGGTGCCAGTCCTTCGGTCGGCTCATCGATCAGGATCAGGTCCGGATCACCCATCAGCGTGCGGCACATGGTCAGCATCTGCTGCTCGCCACCGGACAACACGCCTGCCGGATTGTTCTGTCGGGCGGCCAGATTCGGGAACAGGCGGAACACGTCGTCGAAGGTCCAGCGGCCGAACTTGTTGGCGCGCTTCAGCCCGAGTTCCAGGTTCTGGCGCACCGTCAACGTCGGAAAGACCTGCCGATCCTCCGGCACGTAGCCGATGCCGGCGCGTGCCACGAGGTCCGTGCGCAACCCCGCGAGGTCCTTGCCCTTGTAGATCACCTGCCCGACCGGATCGACCAGACCCATGATCGCCTTGCAGGTGGTGGACCGGCCGACGCCGTTGCGCCCGAGTAGCGAGACGATCTCGCCTTCATTCACTTCGATATGCACGCCGTGCAGGATATGGCTCTGCCCGTAATAGGCGTGCAGGTCGCGGACTTGCAGCATCACTCCTCCAGCGCCCCAAGATAGGCTTCCTGCACCGCACGGGAGGACCGTACCTCCGCCGGCGGACCCGACGCGATCACCTGCCCGTACACCAGCACCGTAATGACGTCGGCGAGGTCGAACACCACCTTCATGTCGTGCTCGACCATTACCAGCGTCTTGCCTTCGGTTACCCGGCGGATCAGCGCCATGGCATAATCCGTTTCGGTGTTACTCATGCCGGCGGTCGGCTCATCCAGCAGGATCACCGTGGCGCCGCCGGCGATGGTCATGCCGATTTCCAGCGCGCGCTGTTCGGCATAGGACAGCAACCCAGCCTCGGTATTGTGGCGGTCGTGCAGGTTCAGATCCTCCAGCAGCCGCTCCGCTTCGGCGTTCAGCGCCTTCTGCGTGCCCAGCGGATGCCAGAACGAGTATTTGTAGCCGCGGCTCCACAGCAGGGCGCAACGCAGATTCTCGAACACCGTCAGGCGGTGGAAGATCGAGGTGATCTGGAAGCTGCGCGACAGCCCCATGCGGTTGATCTTGTGCGGCGGCAACTGGTCGATCCGCTCCCCGTTCAGGTGGATCTCCCCCGAGGTAATCGGGAAGCGCCCGCTGATCAGGTTGAAGCAGGTCGTCTTGCCGGCGCCGTTCGGACCAATGATGCAATGACGCTCGCCTTGGGCGATATCAAGCGTAACGCCGCGAATGATTTCCGTTGCGCCGAAATTCTTCCGGACATCGCGGATGGAGAGGGCCACGGGGGCCATTGAAGTGCTCATCGCCGTGGCCTCAGGTCAACGGTGAGGTTTTCCCAGACGCGGTGGAAATGTGCCGACTCGAATTTCATCCAGACGATGCCGACGATCAACGAGCCGAACGAGATCACCCAGGGTATTGCCGACTTCACATCGATCGGGCTGCCGAACAGGACCAGTTTCTTACCCTGCGCGGCGCCGATCGTATAGAACGACAGCAGTTCCACGACGCCGACAAAGCCAAGTACCAGGGCGAGACCCGGCAGCACCAGGCGCAGATACGGGACGATCAGCGCGTGCATGCGGCCGGCACGCCGGACCGGGCCGTGCGCCTTGATCATGCCGGCAAGACCGGCCGGCGCGAACATCACCATCGAAATGAACAGCACGCCGACATAGACCAGCCAGGAGTTGGACAGCAGGCTGACACCGCTCTGCAGCACGGTGATCAGGATCGCACCCAGGATTGGCCCGCCGAACACGCCCGTGCCGCCGATATAGGCCATCAGCAGCGCGTTTGCGGACAAAGCGCCGGCCAGCGAGTCGAACGTTACGATCTCATAGGTGATCGCATACAGCCCACCGCCGATACCGGCGAAGAAGCCGGCCAGCGAGAACTGCAGGAACCGCACCATTCGAGGGTCGTACCCCATGAACTGCGCACGCTCGAAGTTATCGCGCGTGGCATTTGCCATGCGGCCGAGCGGCGTCATGGTCAGGTAGTACATCAGGCCGATGGCAATGACGGTCCAGACCAGGATCAGGTAGTAGACCTGGATGCCGGACGCATAGCTCAGACCGAACAGGCTGCGGTCGACCATGCGGTCGGTACTGACGCCGCCTTCGCCACCGAAGAAATGATGGAACATCAGCGCCGCGGTCGCCATGAGTTCGCCGATGCCCAGCGTGATCATGGCGAAGGCGGTGGCGCGCTGCTTCGTGGCCATGGCGCCGAAAACGATCGCCGTAGCCAGGCCGGCCAGGCCCGCCAGCAGCGGAATGACCTCCATTGGGATCGGCACGCCTTCCTTGCCGACAGCGTTCAGCAGGTGGACGGTGGTGTAGCCGCCCATGCCGAAGAACGTCGCATGGCACAGCGAGAACAGCCCGGCCTGACCCAGCAGCATGTTGTACGAAACGGCCAGGATGATCATCATGCCCATCTGGCTGAGCATCGAGACCATGAAGCCGGAGTGGCGGTTATGTGCCCAATCGTAGAAGACCCACGGCAGCAGGAGTGCCAGAACGATCACCACGAGGGCAAAGATGAGTTCGCGCATTCTCATGTGTCGCGCGTCCCCATCAGGCCGCGGGGCCGGAAGAACAGGATCGCCACCATCATCACAAACGGCAGCAGGGCGCCAATACGGGCGACCGGCACCGTCAGGATCTCGGTCAGCAGGTTGTCGCCGCTGAAGACGATCCCCAGCGGCTTGACGATATCGGCCAACGAGTAGTCGATGACGACGGCGAAGGTCTGGATCATGCCCATGATGATCGAGGCGATGAAACAGCCGGCCAGCGAGCCGAGGCCGCCGAACACCACGACGACGAAGACGATCGGTCCCATCGCTTCCGCCATACCCGGTTCGGTCGTTTGGTAGTTGCCGCCGATCACGCCCGCCAGGCCGGCCAGCAGGCAGCCGCCGGCGAACACCGTCGTGAACACGACCGGAACGTTATGTCCAAGCGCGCCGACCATGCCGGGATGCGTCAGCGAGGCCTGGATGATCAGGCCGACGCGGGTCTTGGTCAGCAGCAGCCAGGTGGAGGCCAGCATGCCCGCGGACACCAGCAGCATGAACGCGCGATAGGCCGGGAAATTGGCGCCGTAGAGGCTGAACAGGGGGAAGTCCAGGATCGCCGGCACCCGGTACGGCATCGGCAGCATGCCCCAGGTCATCTGCACTGCCCGGCCGATGATGAACACCAGGCCGAAGGTAAACAGCAGCTCGGCGATATGGCCGTTATGGTGGACGCGGCGCAGCCCCCAGACCTCGATGGCCGCACCGATCAGGCCGCAGAGGATCGGGGCGATGATCAGGGCCGGGAAGAAGCCCAGGAAGACGCTGACCTGGTAGGCGAAATACGCCCCGAGCATATAGATGCTGGCGTGGGCGAAATTCAGCACACCCATCATGCTGAAGATCAGGGTCAGTCCGCTGGCCAGCATGAACAGCAGCATGCCGTAGACCAACCCGTTCAGCAGGGAGATGACGAAGACCTCCATGGCGGCGGGCTACCCTACCCGCTGCCGGACCGGGGCCAGGTCGCAATGACCCGGACACGGCGAGCATGCTGCGCGCGCGCAGCGTGACCCAGACATTGATTTTCCCCCCTGGTTTCATGTTGCGGCGCCAGAAGGGCGTGGCCGGGTCGGTCGACCCGTCCATGTCCTGCTGGCTGCCACCGTCACACTGCGATGGGTGACGGCGCCGCGCAAGTCTTATGCAACGAAAATCCTACGACGCCGGCCGCTTCATCTTGCAGATTGTCGGCAGGGTCAGATCCTTGGTCGAGGCGATGAAGTCGGTCTTCCAGCCAAGGCCGGTCTTCTCGGAGTCGTATTTCACGCGTTTGGTAAAGGTGCTGGCGTAGAACGGCATCAGAAGCTGATGGTCGTCCTTGCGCATCTCCACGGGAAAACCAACGAGATCGGTCGCCGTCATACCTTCCAGCGCCTGCGCCACTTTCAGCGCGTCGGTCGAGCCAGCCTTGTCAATCGCTCGGGCCAGCATCTGGAACATGGTCAGGAACGGCACCTGCGAGAAGTCCGTGTCGTGGTTGGCGCGCCAGCCGTTGCTGAACGTCTCGGCGTCAGGCTTGTTCAGTTCGGCCGGGACGTTCGGATGGAACTCGGTCACCGTGGACAGGCGGCCGTCGCCGGCAGTGCCGATCGCGGTCGGACCGCCGATCAGGTGCGCCAGATAGGTATCGAACCGGACATCCAGCCCGGCGTCGACCGACGCCTTGATCAGCAGGTTCAGGTCACGGTTGTAGTTGCCGGTGATGACCGACTGGGCGCCAGAGGCGCGGATCTTCTCCACATAAGGTGCAAAGTCCTGCACCTTGCCGAACGGCATCAGCTCATCGCCGACGATCTGAATGTCCGGGCGGACCTCCTGCAGGTACTTGCGCGTGTCGCGCTGCACCGACTGACCGAACAGGTAGTCCTGGTTCAGCAGGTAAACCTTCTTGATGCTCGGCGGCAGCGACTTGATGCGGGCGGCGGCGCGCATCTCCACATTTCCGGCAAAGCGGAACTGCCAGAAGTCACACTTCTCGTTGGTCAGTTCGGTCGCCAGGGCGCCACAGTTCAAATACAACACGCGGTTGTCGGGGTTGCGGGCGTTGTGCTTCGACACGCCTTCCAGCAAGGCGGCGCCGACATTCGACCCGGTGCACTGCATGATGAAGGGGATGTTCTGGTCGGTCGCGGACTTGAGTGCGATCAGCGCTTCGGCCGGCTGCAGCTTGTCGTCAAACGGGACGATCTCAAACTTGCGGCCGAGCGCGCCGCCATCGGCATTCACCTTCTGGATGATGTAGGCGAAGACCTTCAGGAACTCATCGCCGCCCGAGGCGAACGGCCCGGAGAATGGATCGATATAGGCAATCTTGATGGGATCGGCAGCTACGGCCGGACGCAGCGTGAAGGCTGCGGCAGCCATGACAAGTGTAACGCACGCCCGGCGGATCAGTCGCTTCATGTTTCCTCCCAAACAGCCCGAAAGGAGCTGTTTTTCGTTCGGGAAACACTACAGGGCCTGCAGGGCGAGTCAATCCGACTTGGACTGCCGGGCGCTTGATAAAGCCGCAAGTTACCGGCATTTTCCTCGGCTTTTTCCGGGTAGCGCCGGTTGTACCGATGCCCGGTTGCACAGCCTGTGCAGGCACTGTGTCAGGGCGACAATCTGTCCGGATGTGGCGCACAAAAAACACCCGGCCTTACGACCGGGTGATACGTTTGCAGGCGGATGTAACTACTTCGCGCGGAACACCTTGTGGCAGGCGCCGCAGGCGTCGCCAACCGCTTTGGTCGCGGCAGCAACACCGTCGGCATCGCCCGCTTTGGCGGCGTCGGCCAGCTTCAGCGCGGCCGCGCCGAACTCATCGGCCGCCTTCTTGAAGCCGGCCGGGTCGGACCACACTTCCGGCAGCGCCTTGGTATCGCCCTTGTCGCTGCCCTTCGGGAACATCGACGGGATCAGCGCCGCCCATTTCACCATCCCACGGGCGCCGGTTTCCAACGGCTTCACGTCGAGTTTGTTGGCGACGATCGTCCGCGCGAGGCCGAATGTGCCGGCGTTCATGTCGAACGCGGCCTGACGCAGTGCGATCGGGTCCGGCATCTGGGCCTGCGCTGCTCCTACGCCGGCGAGGATGACGACCGCCGACAACACAACCTTGTGCTTGATCAATGAAAACTCCCCCAGTTTGCGATACGAATCAGCGACTTGGTCGCAAGCCGCAGCCCCACAATGATTCGTTAGCAGATTCAGCACCGGTGCGACAAACTGAAACCCCGGAAAGGACAGGATTCTGAGTTGATGAGTGCCATTCGCTCACTTGCGGTGTTTTGCGGCTCCCGCGTCGGCAGCAACCCCCAATACGCCGAAGCCGGCCGGGCCCTGGGCCTCGGGCTCGCGAAGGCCGGCATCAGGCTTGTCTATGGCGGCGGACGGATCGGGATCATGGGCATTGTCGCCGATGCCGTGCTGGAGAGCGGCGGCGAGGTGTTGGGCGTGATTCCGGACTTCCTGAAGCAGTGGGAGGTCGAGCACCAAGGCGTGCAGGAGATGGTCATCACGCACAGCATGCACGAGCGGAAGACGCGGTTGTACGACGAGTCGGACGCGTTCCTGACCATGCCGGGCGGTCTGGGCACATTTGACGAGACGTTCGAGATTGTGACCTGGAAGCAGTTGCGCCTGCACGACAAGCCAATCCTGCTGTGCAACATTGACGGCTGGGCCGACCGGATGATCGCGATGATCGAGCATACGGTGGAGGACGGCTTCGCCGCGCCGTCGGCTCGTCATCTGATTGAGGTGCTGGACGATGTGCCCGCGGTGTTGGAGCGGCTGAAATGGCTGCCGACCGGGTCGGGGGTGCCCGGGGAGCGGTTGTAGGACCAACCGAAAGCCGGAGCGGGTTCGGCGACGATCAGCCACCCACCTATCGCCACGCCCGGGTCGGGTCACGCGGCCGCGGTGCTATCTGTGCCTGGCAATCGATAGACAATAATCCGTGCGGCGCCATGGGCCCGTTCTGCCAGGAGGCCACCGTCTGGCAGCCAGTCCTCGTCGCGTCCCGTTTCCGCTACGATCAACGCCCCCGGCGCCAGCCAGCCCAGACGGCCCAGATGTGCCACCGCGCGCGGCACCAGATCCTGGCCATATGGCGGATCGAGAAAAGCGAGAGTCGCCGCCTCCCCGGATCCCGATGTGAAGACATCCGCCGCAATCACCCGGCTGCGCCCCTCTGCCTTGCATGCTGCAATATTGGCGCGCAGCGCACGCAGCGCCGCCGGGTCGCACTCGAAAAACACGCAGGTGGCAGCGCCGCGCGACAACGCCTCCAGTCCCATGGCACCAGTGCCGGCGAAGGCATCCAGCACGACCGCGCCCTCCAGCACGGCGCGTCCGCCCCAGGGCGCGTGCAGCAGCATGTCGAACAGCGCCTGCCGCACCCGGTCGGCGGTCGGGCGAGTCGCCTGCCCCGGCGGCGCCGCCAGATTGCGCCCGCGCCAGGCGCCGGCGACGATGCGCATTCAGGCCGCCCCTGATGTCTCGCGCGGCTTGCTCCGGTGCCGTTGCGGCACCGCCGGCGCCACGTCCGACGGCAGTTGCTGACGCAGAATGCGTGGCGGGATCTCCTCGATCCCGCCACGCTCCAGCGTGCCGAGTTGAAACGGGCCATAGGCGACGCGGATCAGACGCGACACCGGCAGCCCCAAATGCGCCATCACCCGCCGCACCTCGCGGTTGCGGCCCTCCCGCAGGGCCACGGTCAGCCAGATATTGTCGCCCTTCCGCGAGTCGATGGCGGCGTCGATCGGGCCATAGCGTACGCCATCGACCGTTACGCCGCGGCTGAGCGCCGCCAGCGCCGCCGGATCGGGATGACCATAGACTCGCACACGATAGCGCCGCACCCAGCCGGTGGCGGGCAGTTCCAGCCGTCGAGCGAGCGCGCCGTCGTTGGTCAACAGCAGCAGGCCCTCGGAGTTCAGGTCCAGCCGCCCGACGCTGATCACCCGCGGCAATTGCTGGCGGAGCTTGTCGAAGACCGTCGGCCGCCCCTCGGGGTCGCGGTGCGTCGTCACCAACCCCTCCGGCTTGTAATAGCGCCAGACCCGCGTGCGGTCCGGCGCGTCCACCACCTTGCCATGCACTTGTATGACATCGCCGGCGCTGACGAAGGTCGCCGGGTGCGTCACTGGCTTGCCGTTCAGCTTGACCGCGCCGTCCGCCAGCAGCTTCTCGGCATCGCGGCGCGAGGCGACCCCGGCGCGCGCCAGGTATTTGGCGATGCGGTCGCCGCGCGGTTCGGCGGAGTCGCTCACAGCGCCCGCTTGCCGATGTCGCGGCGGCAGAAGCCCTCGGGCCAGATCAGCTTGCCCACTGCGCCGTAAGCGGCGTTGTGCGCGTCCTGCAAGGTCGCGCCGGTGCCGCAGATGGTCAGCACGCGCCCGCCCGCCGCCAGGAGTTCGCCGTCCGGTCCGGTCGCAGTGCCGGCATGGAAGATCTCCACGCCGGGCCCGGCCGCCTTGTCCAGGCCGCGGATCACGCTGCCGCGCTCCGGCGCCTCCGGGTAGCCACGCGCCGCCATCACCACCGCCAACGCGGCATGGTCGTGCCAGCGCAAGTCGAAATTCTTCAGTTCGCTGTCGCAGGCGGCCTGAATCGCCGCCAGCAGGTCCGACTTCAGCCGCAGCAGCAGCACCTGGCATTCCGGATCGCCGAAGCGGACATTGAACTCGATCAGCTTCGGGCCATGCTCCGTCAGCATCAGACCGGCGAACAGGATGCCGCGAAACGGCGTGCCGCGATGTGCCATCTGCTTCAGCGCCGGCTTGACGATCTGCTCCAGGCAGGCGTGCTCCAGCGCTGGCGGGAACACCGGCACCGGGCTGTAGGCGCCCATGCCGCCGGTGTTCGGGCCGGTGTCGCCGTCGCCGACACGCTTGTGGTCCTGCGCCGATCCGAGCAACAGCGCCTGCTCGCCATCACACAGCGCGAACAGGGACACCTCGGGCCCGGTCAGGCACTCCTCGATTACCACGGAACGGCCGGCTTCGCCGAACACGTCCTCATCCATCATCGCCGTAACGGCGGCGATCGCCTCATCCTCCGTGCCGCAGACCACCACGCCCTTGCCGGCGGCCAGGCCATCCGCCTTCACCACGATGGGCGCACCGCGCCGCTGGATGAAGTTGCAGGCCTCGGCCGAGGTATCGAAGCGCTCCCACAGCGCGGTCGGGATGCCTGCGGCATCGGCGATGTCCTTGGTGAAGCTCTTGCTGCCCTCAAGCTGTGCCGCCGCCTTGCTGGGGCCGAAGCAGGTGATTCCCGCCGCCTCCATCGCATCGGTGATGCCCTCGACCAGAGGCGCCTCCGGCCCCGGGATCACCAGGTCGATGTCGTTCTCCTGCGCCCAGGTCACCAGTTGCGGCAGTTCCAGCGCACCGATCGGCACACAGGTCGCGACCTGCGCAATGCCGGGATTGCCCGGCGCACACCACAGCTTCGTCAGCAGCGGACTCGCCGCCACGGCCCAGCACAAAGCATGCTCCCGGCCGCCGGAGCCGATGACCAGGACGTTCATGGGGAGTCTCCTTTGGTTGGGTGAAGGCCAGGGGCTCTGCCCCTCGACCCCGCTAAGGGCTGACGCCCTTAGAATCCGTCCATTAAGGTGTTTGTCAGGGAGGGGGCAACCGTGCCGTTGGCGACCCCTGCGTTGCCCCCTCCCTGACAAACACCTTATGAGTGGGGATCCAAAGGGGCATCCGCCCCTTTGCGGGGGCCTGGGGGCAGCGCCCCCAGATCCTACCCCACCAAAGGCGTCCGCATGAACGATTTGGCCGCAGTGTCCAACGTGCCTGAATACACCGTGACGGAAATTTCCGGTGCGGTGAAGCGGACGCTGGAGACCACGTTCGGCCGCATCCGGGTGCGCGGCGAGTTGACCGAAGTGAAGCGCTATCCCTCCGGCCATATCTACCTGTCGCTGAAGGATGAGGGCGGCAAGATCGCCGGCATCGTGTGGAAAAGCAGCGTTCAGCGCCTGGGAATGGTGCCGGAGAACGGTGTCGAGGTGATCGCCACGGGGCGGATCAGCGCCTACGGCGAGCGCTCCTCCTACCAACTGATCATCGAGCGCATGGAATATGCCGGCGCCGGTGCCCTGCTCGCGCGCATCGAGATGATCCGCCAGCGTCTGGCCGCCGAGGGCCTATTCGATGCGGAGCGCAAGGTGCCGCTGCCGGTGCTGCCGCGTGTCATTGGCGTGGTGACGAGCGAGCGCGGCGCGGTGATCCAGGACATCCGCACCACCATCGCCCGCCGCTTCCCGCGCCATCTGCTGGTCTGGCCGGTGCCGGTCCAGGGCGAGGGTGCGGCGGAGCGGATCGCCGCAGCCATCGCCGGCTTCGACGCCATGCCGCCGGACGGCGCGGTGCCACGGCCGGATGTGCTGATCGTCGCCCGCGGCGGCGGCAGCCTGGAAGACCTGATGGCGTTCAATGAGGAAATCGTCGTGCGCGCCGTCGCCGCCTGCCGAATTCCGCTGATCTCGGCGGTCGGGCA
This sequence comes from Pseudomonadota bacterium, assembly GCA_018240405.1. GTDB lineage: Bacteria > Pseudomonadota > Alphaproteobacteria > Acetobacterales > Acetobacteraceae > Rhodopila. Next base: position 28,218 of record JAFEFW010000630.1, on the reverse strand, counting down.
CGAGACGGACACGACGCTGATCGACTTCGCCTCTGACCGCCGGGCACCGACGCCCACCGCGGCGGCCGAGATGGCCATTCCCGCGCGGTCCGACTGCGTTGCCGACCTGGAGCATAAGGGCTCACGGCTGATCAGCGCCACGCGGCGGTTGTTGCATGAGCAACATCTGGCGTTGTCGAAGGCAGAGCGGGGTCTGCCGGACCTGCCGGCGCTGCTGGGAGCGGCGCGTCAGCGGCTGGATGACCGGGCGGAACGGATTGTCCTGGCCCTGCCCGGCCTGGTGGCAAAAAAACGTGCGGTGCTGACGTCGGTCGAGCGCCGGCTGCCTGATCCCCGCCGGCTGCTGGAAGCACGACGCGCGTCGCTCGGTTTGCTGGCCCATCGCCTGGAGGCCTGCACCCATCGGGCGGTGACACGCACGCGGGGTGCGTTTGAAAGGATTGCCGGGCGCCTGACGGACGCGCCGCTGCGGGCCAGCGTCCGCGAAGCCCGCGCGCATCTGGGCGGCGCCGCCGCGCGCCTGGAGTCGGCATCACCGCTGGCAATTCTGCAGCGCGGCTACGTTCTGGTGACCGATCCATCCGATCATCCCATCACCTCGGCGGCGGCGGTGAAACCGGCCGCGAAGCTGCGGCTTCATTTCGGTGACGGCAAGGTGGACGCGGTTGCTGCGGGTGGTGTCAGCTCAGGCCGCGGACGCAAGGCGGCGGCGCAGGAGCAGTTGGACCTGTAGCCCGACGTTGTGGCGATGCGCGGTAAGCGGAACGATGCGTGCCGCGCGGTCCTACCTTTCGACAATGCCCGGCATTACCGCATCGGCGCGATCGAAGGCCGCCTCGATGCGGCGCAACCGCGTGGTGACCGCGTCGCGTTCCTGGGTGTGCGTGAGGATGAGGAACTCGTTGTCCTGAATCGCCTGCAGCACCCGGCGTCCGACCGTCTCCGGTGGCAAGGCGACACCGGCCAGGCTGGTGGTCTGCAGCGCTTCCTGCTGTGGCCGGCTATAGGCGCCGCCGAACCGCTCCGGCCGCGTTGCGGCGGACTGGAAGATCGACGTGTTGACCCCGCCCGGGCACAGGATCGACACGCCGATTCCAGCGTCCTTCACCTCCTGTTCCAGCGCTTCCGACAAGGCCAGCGCGGCATATTTTGTCATCGCGTAGGCGCCCTGCTCACGCCCCTCACGCACGAACAGGCTGGAAATGGAGCCGGTGTTGACCACATGCCCGCCCTGCCCGGTCGCCCGGATCAGCGGCACAAAGGCGCGGATGCCATGGATCACGCCCATGACATTCACGCCGATCACCCAGTTCCACTCCTGCAACGTCACCTGTTCCAGCCTGGTGCCGTGCATCGCGACGCCGGCATTGTTCACCGCGATATGCAGCGCGCCGAACGTGTCGATGGCGACCTTGCCCGCCGCTTCGACCGATGCCGCGTCTGAAACGTCCGTCACCGCAACGGCCGCGCGGACACCCAGGGCTTCGATCTGCCGGCGCGCCGCCTGCAGCGGATCGGGACGAAGGTCGGCCAGCACGATGTTGGCGCCCGCCGAGGCCAGCGCCTTGGCGATGCCCAAGCCGATGCCCGATGCCGCACCGGTGACGATGGCGGTCTTGCCCTGGATGTCGCGCATGGATTATTCCGCCGCCATTTCCTTGAAGGTTTCGACGGCGCAGAGCAACGCCTCCCGCACCAGTGGCGCACCCACATATCCGGCAAGGTGCAGAAGCGCCTCGCCCAGTTCGTCTTCGCTCCAGCCCTGGTTGCGGGCAAAGCGCAGGTGCAGCTTCAGTTCCGGCTCGCGGCCGGTTGCCGCATCGGAAATGACGCAGATCAGCGCACGGGTTTTCAGGTCGAGGCCCGGCCGCGTCCAGAGGCCACCGAACACCGCTTCCTGGGTATACTGTGCAAATTTCTCCATGATCGGGCTGGTGTAGACGTTCTTGTCGAGCTTGTCGGCATAGGCATCGCCCATCAGCTTGCGGCGCATTGCCTTGCCTTGGGCGCGCTTGTCTTCGGCCATGGTGTTTCCCCCTGTGGTTGGATAAGGCCGCCACTGTCCAATATCGCTGCCGCTTTGGCTAGACCGGCGGCCGGTGGCACGCCGTCACGGCAAGATGACCCGGGCTTGTTGCAAGCGCCGTTGAACCGGCCGCCGGACGTTCCAACCTGCCGGCCGGACAGGCAGGAGATTTGAGAGATGAAGATTTCGATCGTAACGGTTGCGGCGCTGGCCGCCGGCGTATTTCTGGCCGGGCCGGCCCTGGCGCAGTCGGCGGCGACAGAGGGTAAGGTTGTGCAGCCGCAGCACGCCAATGTTCAGAAGCAGCGGACCAAAGCCGGCCCAGTCGGCCCGCATAAGCAACCAAAGAAGACGCAGACGTCGTCACGTAGCCAATCCTCTACGACGCAGCGTCCGTCGCAGACGACAGCCACGCCGCCCTCACCGCCGACCGCCACGGGTCAGCCCGCCACGCAAGGCACGACCGGCGGACAGGCGCAGTAGCCTCAGGCGCCGAGACCGCCCTGCTTCTCAACGAAAGCGGCGATCTCGGCCACGCCTTTGCCACCGCGAATATTCGCGAAGACGAACGGCCGCTCGCCGCGCATCTTCTTCGCATCGCGGTCCATCACCTCCAGCGAGGCGCCGACAAACGGTGCCAGGTCGATCTTGTTGATGACCAGCAGGTCGCTGCGCATGATGCCCGGGCCGCCCTTGCGCGGGATCTTGTCGCCGGCGGACACGTCGATGACATAAATCGTCAGATCCGCCAGTTCTGGGCTAAACGTCGCCGCCAGGTTGTCGCCACCGGACTCGATCAGGATCAGGTCGAGGTCGGGGAAGCGCTTGCGCATCTCGGCCACCCCGGCGAGGTTGATCGAGGCATCCTCCCGGATCGCCGTGTGTGGGCAGCCGCCGGTCTCTATCCCCATAATCCGTTCCGTCGGCAACGACCCCGCCCGATTGAGGAATTCGGCATCCTCCTTGGTGTAGATATCGTTGGTGATGGCCGCAATATCATATTTGTCGCGGAACGTCTTGCACAGCGCGTCCATCAGCGCCGTCTTGCCGGTGCCGACCGGGCCGCCGACGCCGACGCGCAGCGGGCCATGCGGAGATTTCGTCATGAGCGGAACAACCTCGTGTACTGGGTTTCGTGCCGCATCGCGGCCAGATCAGAACGGAAGGCGCAGCCGCCGATGTCGTCCAGTGCGGCGTCGCGTGTGGCATCGGCGGTGGTCATGATCGCCGGTTCCAGCGCCGCGAGCACGCGCAACCCGGCGGTCTGCCCCAGCGGCACCGCCCGCACCGCCGCCGAGATCAGATTGGCGGCAAAGGCCTGCAGATAGCACGCGGCCGTCGCGTCCTCGGCGATGCCGTATCGTCCGGCCGCGGCGCCGACAGCGACGGCGTAAGGCAAGTCCTCGGGTAGCGACGGTCCCAGCCAGGGTTGCACCGCCAGAACGAAGGCACGGCCCTGGTTCAACGCCTCATCCCGCCGCTCCCGCGACGGCGTCGATGCCAGGGCAAGCTCTGCGATCGCGGCCAAGACCTCTGTGTCGTCTACGGATCGATGCGCGTGCCGCAGCAGGATCGCATCAGATCGTCCGCTGCCATGGGCCAGCACATCGCTCAGCCAGGCCAGCAGGGTGTCGCCATCACGGATATCGCCGGCCTCCACCGCCCATTCCAGCCCGTGCGAGTAGGCAAACCCGCCGGTGGGGAACGCCGGCGACAGCCAGGCGAGCAGGTGCAGCAGTGCGGCGCGATCAGTGGTGGTGGTGATCGTCGTCATCGTCGTGGTGATGGTGATGTCCGCCGGCGCCGCTTCCGGCATAGGCGCCAGGTTCGGGATCGAACGGCGCCTCAATCAGGTCCACGTGCCCGCCCAGCCCTTCGACCATCTCGCCAATGACATGATCCGCCCGGATGCGGATGCGGTCGCCGAGCAGCTGTACCGGAAGGTGGCGATTGCCGAGATGCCAGGCGATGCGTACGAGTTCTCCATCGTCGTGCGCGTGGATTTCCATCAGCGGTTCCGGCTTGGCGCAGACCCGGATGATGCCGCCGGTATCCAACAGCAAGCCGTCGCCGTCCCGCAGACGCACCGCCTGTGGCAGGTCCACCAGCACGTCCGCCCCGCCGGCCGTTGCCAGCACGATCCGGCGGCGGTGGCGGCGGTCAAAGTCGATCAGCACCCGGTCCGTTTCGCGATCTGCATCCCAGGCGCCCGGCGGCAGAACAGAGGAGGCGCGCATCAGAACAGGAAATAGCGCTGCGCCATCGGCAGCACATGCGCTGGCTCGCAGGTCAGCAGCACACCGTCCGCGCGCACTTCATACGTTTCGGCATCGACCTCGATGACCGGTGTGGCGTCGTTGTTGACCATCGCCTTCTTGCCAATGCCGCCGCGCGTGTTGCTGACCGCTGACAGCGCCCGTCGCAGCCCCAGCGCCTTGCCGATGTCCGCCTCGAGCGCCGCCTGAGAAACGAACGTCACGCAGGTTGCTGCCAGCGCCCCACCCAAGGCGCCGAACATCGGCCGGTAGTGCACCGGCTGCGGCGTCGGGATCGAGGCGTTGGGATCACCCATCGGCGCGCAGGCAATCGCGCCGCCTTTGATCACCAGATCCGGCTTCACACCGAAGAATGCCGGCGACCACAGCGCCAGGTCCGCCAGCTTGCCTTCTTCGATCGACCCGATCTCATGCGCGAAGCCCTGCGCGATGGCCGGATTGATCGTATACTTGGCAACGTAACGTTTTACCCGAGCGTTGTCGTTACGATCGGTGTCGCCGGGCAAAGCGCCACGCTGCGTCTTCATCTTGTGCGCTGTCTGCCAGGTGCGGATGATTACTTCCCCGACCCGGCCCATGGCCTGGCTGTCCGACGACATCATCGAGAGCGCGCCGATGTCATGCAGGATGTCTTCAGCGGCGATGGTCTCGCGCCGGATGCGGCTTTCCGCAAATGCAACGTCCTCGGGGATCGAGCTGTCCAGGTGATGGCAGACCATCAGCATGTCCAGATGCTCGTCCAGCGTGTTCGCCGTATACGGCCGCGTCGGGTTGGTGCTGCTCGGCAGCACGTTCGGCAGCCCGGCAACCTTGATGATGTCCGGCGCGTGGCCACCGCCGGCGCCTTCGGTGTGGAAGGCGTGGATAGTGCGGCCCTTGAACGCGGCGATGGTGTCCTCGACGAAGCCCGATTCGTTCAGCGTATCGGTGTGGATCATCACCTGCACGTCAAAACGATCCGCCACGGACAGGCAGTTGTCGATAGCCGCCGGGGTGGTACCCCAGTCCTCATGCAGTTTCAGGCAGGAGGCGCCCGCGCGCACCATCTCCTCCAGCGCCTGCGGCTGGGAGGCGTTGCCCTTGCCGGCGAAGGCGAGGTTCACCGGCAGGCCTTCCGCCGCCTGCAGCATCCGCGCCATATGCCAGGGCCCGGGCGTGCACGTCGTTGCGGCCGTGCCGGTCGCCGGACCGGTGCCGCCACCGACCAGTGTGGTGACACCCGACGAGATCGCGTCATCCACCTGCTGCGGGCAAATGAAATGAATATGGCTGTCGATGCCGCCGGCGGTCAGGATCTTGCCTTCGCCGGCGATGACCTCGGTGCCCGGCCCGACGATGATTGTGACACCAGGCTGCACATCCGGATTGCCGGCTTTGCCGATCTTGGCGATGCGGCCGTTGGTGATGCCGACATCGGCCTTGACGATACCCCAATGATCGATGATCAGCGCGTTGGTGATGACGGTATCGACCGCGCCCTGCGCCTGCGACGCCTGTGACTGGCCCATGCCGTCGCGGATCACCTTGCCGCCGCCGAACTTCACTTCCTCGCCATAGGTCGTCAGGTCGCGCTCGACCTCCACGATCAGGTCAGTGTCGGCCAGCCGCACACGGTCGCCGGTGGTCGGGCCGAACATGTCCGCATAGGCGGCACGGGTAATACGAGCCATCCTACAGCGCTCCCATAACATCGCCGCGGAAACCGAACACCTGCCGGGTGCCGCGATAGGGAACCAGCGTGACCTCGCGTGCCTGGCCAGGTTCGAAACGAACCGCTGTGCCGGCGGCGATATCCAGCCGCTTGCCCTTGGCGGCGGCTCTGTCAAAGGACAGCGCCGGGTTCGTCTCCGCGAAATGATAGTGGCTGCCGACCTGGATCGGCCGGTCACCGGTGTTGGAAACCGTCAGCGTGGTGCGCGGCAGCCCAGCGTTCAACTCGATCTCTCCTGCCTCGGAGAGAAGTTCACCAGGGATCATCATAGGTCCTATCGTCACGGCGACGTCACTGTAGCAATATCTTTGAGCAATATCTTTGCCAAGTCTCCATGTCGCCCGGACGGGCCGTTCGTTGAGCGACGGCAACGCCATAGAGATTGTTCATTTGCTAACGGGGTTTCGAATTCCTAAGTCTACAACATAAGAATTTCGATCCGGGCCCCTCTGGCAGGACGCCGGCTTTGCCGGCCAACCTCGCGATGTCGGATCACCGTGTGCGTACCCGGTGATCCAAATTGGCGAGACCCTCGTCCAGTCAGGACCGGCCACGCATGCGGCCACTGCAACGCTTATGCATGGAGCATGTGACCATTGTCTGATCACCATTCAAGCGGTCCCGCTGAGAGCGCTTTCGACGACGTCGCGCGGGGTGTTGCCCGTTTTCGGGGCGAGGTCTTTCCACGCCAAAAATCCCTCTATCAACGCCTGATCCGCGACGGGCAGAAGCCCCGTGCGCTGATGATCTCCTGCGCGGACAGTCGCGTCATCCCAGAACTGATTACCCAATCGCATCCCGGCGAGCTGTTTGTCTGTCGCAACGCGGGCAACATCGTACCGCCCTACGCGCAGATGAACGGCGGGGTGTCCTCGGCCATCGAATACGCCGTACTCGCGCTCGGCGTACGGGATATCGTGATCTGCGGCCACTCCGATTGCGGCGCCATGGCGGCGTTGCTGAAGCCCGATGTGCTCGACAGCATGCCGAATGTCGCCGCCTGGCTGCGCCACAGTGCCGCGGCCGAACGCATCGTTGACCGCAGCCTGCCGCCGACAGCGCCGCCGGCGGAACGGCATCGGCTGCTGGCCTTGGAGAATGTCATCGCCCAGTTGAACAATCTGCGCACCCATCCTTCGGTTGCCGCAGCCATGGCCGATGGCGGCCTGGCGCTGCATGGCTGGTTCTTCGAACTGGAACACGGGCGGGTTCTTGCCTACGACGGTGAGACCGGACGGTTTGTGCCCATGCAGGAGGGTGCGCCACCTCCCGTCGCGGTCGCCGCGCGCGCGGTACATCCTGTCGAGTCCGCTCGCGCAGCGGCGGAGTAGGCGGATGCGGGAGATACTCAAGCGCGACATTCCGGCATCGGTTGTCGTCTTCCTGGTCGCCATGCCGCTATGCATGGGGATCGCCATCGCCTCGGGCGTTCCGCCCGAACGCGGGCTGCTGACCGGCATCATTGGCGGCATTGTTGTCGGCCTGATCTCCGGCGCGCCATTGCAGGTCAGCGGACCGGCGGCCGGTCTCGTGGTGATGGTGTATGACATCGTGCAGACACACGGCATCACCGCCCTTGGCCCTATTCTGGTACTGGCCGGCGCCATTCAGGGGGTGGCCGGGTTGCTGCGCCTCGGTCAGTGGTTCAGAGCCATCTCCCCAGCCGTCGTGCACGGGATGCTGGCTGGCATCGGGGTGCTGATTGTCGCCGGGCAGATCCACGTGCTGATGGACAACAAGCCGCTGGCCAGTGGGCTCGACAATCTGATGGCCGCCGGCCCTGCCCTGTTCGGCCTGCTACCGCTGGATGGTTCAGGAGGCGAGGCAGCCCTGCTGATTGGTCTGACGACAATCGGCGCGATGCTGGCGTGGGAACGCTGGCGCCCGGAGCCGATCAAGCTGCTGCCGGGCGCGCTGGTGGGCGTTGTGGCCGGCAGTGTTGTGGCCGCCATCGCCGGCTTGCCGGTTGCGTACGTGGCGGTGCCGGAGCGGCTGGCGGACGCGATCGCCCTGCCAGAGGCGGGCTTCCTGGGCCAGCTTGTCCGACCTGACTTCCTGCTGATGGCTCTGGCGCTGGCCGTCGTGGCAAGCGCCGAAACGTTGCTGTCGGCATCCGCCATCGACCGGATGCAAAGCCGGGTGCGTACGCGTTACGATCGTGAACTCGTCGCCCAGGGCGTTGGCAACAGCCTGTCGGGACTACTGGGCGGCCTGCCGATGACCGGCGTCATCGTTCGAAGCTCCGCCAACGTGCACGCCGGCGCGGTCAGCCGCACGTCCACCATTCTGCATGGCGTCTTGATCCTGGCTTTTGTTGGCCTGCTTCCCGGCGTGCTGGCCCTGGTGCCAACGGCGGCGCTTGCCGGCGTGCTGGTGGTGACCGGCTTGCGGCTCGTCAGCCTGCGCCATGTGCGTGCCCTGGGACGGGATTTCGGGCTGATGCCGGTGGCGATCTGGCTGACGACCTGCACTGTCGTGGTGGCAACCGACCTGCTGACGGGCGTGCTGGCGGGGCTGGCCCTGTCTGTTCTCGAATCCCTGCCGCTGCTGCGCCGGCCGGGCTTCCGCATCCGCCAGACCGAGGCCGGATCGACAACGGAACTGCGGCTGGTCGGTACCGGCACATTCCTGCGCCTGCCCTGGCTGCTCTCGGCGCTGGAGTCCGTGCCGGAGGATCGTGAGGTGCGCATCCGCACGAAGGGATTGCGCCGCGCCGACCATACGTTCGTCAATGCACTGCGGGAGGCGGCAAACCGCAAGCCCGCGGGCGGTCAACGCGTCCTGGTCACGTAACAGAACCGGAAGCGACGTTCAGCGGATCGGGTCGTGCACAGTCACCAGCTTGGTCCCGTCCGGGAACGTCGCCTCCACCTGCACGTCATGGATCATCTCGGCAATGCCGGGCATCACTTGATCGCGGGTGATTACCTTCGCCCCCGCCTCCATCAGGTCCGCTACGGTGCGGCCATCCCGTGCGCCCTCCACCACGAAATCGGTGATCAGTGCCACCGCCTCCGGATGGTTCAGCTTCACACCGCGTTCCAGCCGTCGGCGCGCGACCATCGCGGCCATGGAAATCAGGAGCTTGTCTTTTTCGCGTGGCGTCAGGTTCATCTTCGTTGGTCCTCCCGATCAACATAGCCAAACGCGGGGCAGAGGGCGAGACGGCCGCAGCACCGCAAGTGCCTGCACAACCGTCCGCCGCACCACCGCGCTGTCCGCGCCCAGCAGGCGCGCCACCAGCATCCCGTTCCAGGCGCTGACGCCGGCTTCCGTTCCGGCAACGGCGTCGCGCACCGATTCCAGGAGAGCCTCCGCCTCCGGCGCGACCAGCAGCACTGTCGCCACCACGCGCGCACCCGCGGCCACCGCCGTCCGTTGCATCACCGCGTCGACCGCACCGTCCAGCCGGATCGCGTCGTGCAGCAGCAGACTACCGCCCCGCCGGACCCGGATCACGTCGCGCAGCATCGCCTGCCGCACCGTCTCTCCCATCGCGATACGGCCGAACACCAGCGTCTCGATACAAAGGAACCGGGCACCGTCAGCGACATCGATTTCCAGCCGCCGGTCCAGTGCACAGCGGTCGAACAGAATCGTTTCCTGCGGCAGCCACTCCAGCGCCGCGCCGTCCTGCACGGTCAGTCGTGTCCGCACCGACGACGGCACATCCGAGGCCGCCGCCCGGTAGAACCGTTCCGCCGCCTGTGCCGCGACCACCGCCCGCGCGCCGGCTTCCGCCGTCACCGCGATGTCCAGCCGGTCACCGCCGGCGACACCACCGCCGGTGTTCAGCGTCACGACATCGATCCAACCCGGAACGATCGGCCGCGGGAAGCGCGCCTTCAGGCAGCCGGCCTGGCGCAGATCCGCCAGAACCGTCGCGCCGTCCCTGGGCCGGACGCCGATCCGGATTTCGCCAGAGGCACGCTGCAGCCGGGCGGGATCAGACGGAGAGGCGCCGTCGTACATCCGACTCGTCGAGATCTTCCCGCCGGCCGGACAGCACGACGTCACCGCGATCCATCACCACCATCGTTTGCGCCAGCTCCTGCGCGAAGTCGAAATATTGTTCGACGAGCACGATGGCCATGGTTCCGCGTGAACGCAACAGCGCGATCACCCGCCCGATATCCTTGATGATGCTCGGCTGGATTCCCTCGGTCGGTTCATCCAGGACGATCAGCCGCGGCTTCATCACCAGCGCACGCGCGATGGACAGTTGCTGCTGCTGCCCGCCGGACAGATCGCCACCGCGGCGGCGCTGCATCGTCTTCAGGATCGGGAACAGGTCGAAGATTTCATCCGGTACTTTCCGCTGCCCGCGCGGCAGCACCGCGAATCCCGTCTCCAGATTCTCCCGCACCGTCAGCAGCGGGAAGATGTCCCGCCCCTGCGGCACCCAGGCAATACCGCGCTTCGCCCGGTCGTACACGGCCAGCTTCGAGATCTCCTCACCTTCCCAGCGAATCGAGCCCGAGGAAATCGGGTGCGCCCCGGTGATCGCCCGCAGCAATGAGGTCTTGCCGACACCGTTACGCCCCAGCACACAGGTCACGGCGCCGATATCGGCGGTCATGGACACGTTACGCAGCGCGATCGCCGCGCCGTAATACAGATCGACGTTGGAAACTTCCAGCATCAGCGCCCCAGATAGACTTCGATGACCTTGGGATCTTCGCTGACGAAATCCAGCGAACCCTCGGACAGCACCGATCCCTCATGCAGCACGGTCACCTTCACGCCCAATGCGCGCACGAAGGCCATGTCATGCTCCACCACCACCACACTGTGGCTCTTGTTGATCTCCCGCAGTAGATGCGCCGTCTGTTCCGTTTCGGCATCCGTCATGCCGGCGACCGGTTCGTCGACCAGCAGCAGCTGCGGGTCCTGCGCCAGCAGCATGCCGATCTCCAGCCACTGCTTCTGCCCATGCGACAGATCGGCCGCGCGCCGCCAGCGGTGATCCGTCAGCCGAGTCGTTTCCAGGATGGATTCAACCCGCACCTTCTCGTCGGCACTCTGCCGAGCGAACAGGCTGAAGCGGGGGCTGCGGTCACCGGCGAGGGCGAGGAGCACGTTGTCCCAGACCGTCAGCGGCTCAAACACCGTCGGCTTCTGGAACTTCCGGCCGATGCCCAGGGCGGCGATGGAGGGCTCATCCATCGACGTCAGGTCGATGTCCTTGCCGAACACCACCTTTCCCTCGTCGGGCCGGGTCTTGCCGGTGATGACGTCCATCATCGTTGTCTTGCCGGCGCCGTTCGGACCGACCATGGCCCGCATCTCGCCCTTTTCCAGCACCAGCGACAGGGCGTTCAGCGCGCGGAATCCGTCGAAGGTAACCGTGACGCCATCGAGATAAAGCAGCGTGTCGCCGGTATTGACGCCGGCGGTGGTTTCGTCGCCCGTGGTCATCCCGTCACCTCCTGCGCCGCGGCGGCGGCCGGCGCGTCAGCCTCGGCCTCCCGCCGCGAGCGACGCTGGAACAGGCCCATCACGCCGCGCGGCAGGAACAGCGTGACGAAGATGAACATCGCGCCCAGCGCATAGAGCCATAGCTCGGGCAACGCTCCGGTGAACCAGGTCTTGCCGAAATTCACCAGGACGGCACCGATGATCGCGCCGACCAGTGTGCCGCGGCCGCCGACAGCCACCCAAATCACCGCCTCAATGGAATTCCCAGGCGCGAACTCACTTGGGTTGATGATGCCGACCTGCGGCACGTACAGCGCGCCACCGATTGCCGCCATCACCGCGGACAGGACCCAGACCACCAGCTTGTAAGATTCGGGCCGATAGCCGAGGAACCGCGTGCGGCTCTCGGTATCGCGCACTGCTACCAGGATCTTGCCGAAGCGCGAGTCGACGACGAAACGCGCCACCAGGAACTGCAGGCACAGGAACAGCGCGGAAATCACCAGCAGCGCCGACCGCGTCGAGTCCGCCTGCACGTTGAAGCCCAGGATATCCTTGAAGTCGGTCATCCCGTTGTTGCCGCCGAAGCCCATGTCGTTGCGGAAGAACGCCAGCAGCAGCGCATAGGTCAGCGCCTGGGTGATGATCGACAGGTAGACGCCGGTGACGCGGGAGCGAAAGGCCAGCCAGCCGAACACCGCCGCCAGCAGGCCCGGCACGACGACCACCATCAGCATGGCGAATGGGAACCAGTTGAAGCCGTACCAGTACCAGGGGAGTTCCTTCCACCCCAGGAACACCATGAAGTCCGGCAGCATCGGGTTGCCGTAGACGCCGCGCGTCCCGATCTGGCGCATCAGGTACATGCCCATCGCGTACCCGCCCAGGGCGAAGAACGCCGCGTGACCCAGCGACAGGATGCCGGCAAAACCCCAAACCAGATCGACTGCCAGCGCCAGCATGGCGAAGCACAGGTACTTGCCCGCCAGTGCCACCACGTAGGTCGGCACGTGCAGAGGCGAGGTTGCCGGGGTCATCTGGTTCAGTACGGCCAGAACGATGGCCACACCCATGACCAGTGCGACCGTGAGATAACCGCTGGTGCCGAGTTTCATGCTTCGACCGCCCGTCCCTTGAGCGGGAACATCCCGCGCGGATTGCGCTGCACAAACAGGATCAGCAGCACCAGAACAACGATCTTGCCCAGCACCGCGCCGGCAAACGGCTCCAGGAACTTGTTGACGATACCCAGTGTCAACGCACCGATGGTCGTGCCCCACAGATTGCCAACGCCGCCAAACACGACGACCATGAAACTATCGATGATGTAGCTCTGCCCGAGGTTCGGCGATACGTTGTCGATCTGCGACAGCGCAACGCCGGCCATGCCGGCGACGCCGGATCCCAGGCCGAAGGTCAGGGCGTCGATCCACGGCGTGCGGATGCCCATCGCCGCGGCCATGCGGCGGTTCTGCGTGACGGCCCGCATGCGCAACCCCAGCGATGTGTAGCGCAGCGCCGCCATCAGGGCCGCCACCACGATGCCGGCGAAGATGATGATGTAGAACCGGTTCCAGGTCAGCGTCAGGCCGCCCACCTGTGTTGCGCCGCTCATCCACCACGGCGTGTCGACGTCGCGGTTGTTTGGCCCGAACAACGACCGCACCACCTGCTGCAGCATCAGCGACAGGCCCCAGGTGGCCAGCAGTGTCTCCAGCGGACGGCCGTACAGCCAGCGAATCAGGCTGCGCTCAATAGCGATGCCGATCACGGCGGTGACCAGGAACGCTGCCGGAATGGCGAAGATCAGGTTGGCGCCATAGATGCCCGGCAGGTAGGCGCGCATCAGTTGCTGCACCACAAAGGTCGTGTAGGCGCCCAGCATCACCATCTCGCCATGCGCCATATTGATGACGCCCATCACGCCGAAGGTGATGGCCAGACCCGCCGCGGCCAGCAACAGCACAGACCCCAGGCTGAGGCCGTAGTAGATGCTTTGCGCAAAGCTCCAGATCTGCAGGTTAAAGTCGATCGATGACACCGCGGCGGCGGCGGCGTCACCGACCGGTCCCTGCTGGCCCGCCAGGGCGCCCAGCAGTGACCGCGCCTCAATATCGCCACGCACCCGCAGCGTTTCGACTGCCGAAAGCTTTGTCTCCTGGGTGGCATCATCGGAGGACAGGACAGCGGCCGCTCGCGCCTGCTGCATCAGGCGTTTGACGGAGGGATCCGCTTCCTTTTCCAGCGCCTTGTCCAGAGCAGGAATCGCCACCGGGTTGTGCGCGGTGAAGACGGCGCCGGCCGCGGCCAGGCGCTTGGCCGGATTCGAATCGAATAGTTGCAGCCCGCCCAGCGCCGCCTCGATCGCGCTGCGGACATTGTTGTTGACGCGGACTTCCTTCGGTCCGGCGTCATCGTCGTCGTCGCTGGTTTCAACCTTGACCGGTTCGCCGGTCAGCGCGTTGGCGTAGCCGCCGTCCTCGCCCTTAATGACCAACGTCTGGTCCGGGAGGTAATACAGCTTGCTGGCCTGCAGTGCGGACAGGATGTCGACCGCGCGCGGATTGCCAGACTGCGCCAAGGCCTCGACGGCTTGCTGGGTCTGGGCGTAATCGCCGGAAGCAAATCCCGCAAGTGAATCGTCCGCCCGCGCCGGCGCGGCAAAAGTCACAAACGAAAGGAATAATAACAGGAAAATTCGGACCATATGGCCCTCCAGACAGTACAGGGGGCGGCTGGGAGGAACAGCCGCCCCCTCTCTGGCAATCAGGCCGTTCTCAGACCTTCTTGCCGGCGGTGCACGTGCCGGTCTTCACGTTGAACGCACCGCAACTCATGGGCTTCCGCCAGTCGCCGATCAGGTCCTTGGTGTCCGCGACATACGGAGACCATTCCTGCGCCACGACCAGGCCAGGCGTCTGCGAAACGATATTGAACTGCCCGTCGCCCTTGATTTCGCCGATCAGCACCGGCTTGGTGATGTGGTGGTTCGGCATCATCGCCGAGAACCCGCCGGACAGGTTCGGCACGGAGACGCCGATCAGTGCGTCGATGACCGCATCCGAGTCGGTCGTGCCGGCCTTCTGCACACCCTTCACCCACATGTTGAACCCGATCACATGCGCTTCCATCGGGTCGTTGGTGGTGCGCTTCGGGTTCTTGGTGAACTTCTTCCAGGCTTCGATAAAGTTCTTGTTGGCGTTGGTGTTCACGCTCTCAAAGTAGTTCCAGGCGGCCAGGTGGCCGACCAGGGGCTTGGTGTCGATGCCGGCCAGTTCTTCCTCACCAACCGAGAACGCAACGACCGGGATGTCGGTCGCCTTGATGCCCTGGTTGCCGAGTTCCTTGTAGAACGGCACGTTGGCATCGCCGTTGATGGTGGAAACGACGGCGGTCTTCTTGCCGGCGCTGCCGAACTTCTTGATCGAGGCAACGATGTTCTGCCAGTCGGAATGACCGAACGGCGTGTAGTTGATCATGATGTCGTCGGCGGCGACACCGTTCTGCTTCAGGTAGGCTTCCAGGATCTGGTTGGTGGTGCGCGGATAGACGTAGTCGGTGCCAGCCAGCACCCAGCGCTTTACCTTGGACTCCTTCGCAAGGTAGTCGACAGCGGGGATCGCCTGCTGGTTCGGCGCCGCGCCGGTGTAGAACACGTTCCGGCTGCACTCCTGGCCTTCGTATTGCACCGGATAGAACAGGATGCCGTTCAGCTCTTCAAACACAGGCAGCACCGATTTACGGGACACTGACGTCCAGCAGCCGAACACCGCCGCGCACTTGTCGACCGAAATCAGCTGGCGGGCTTTTTCGGCGAACAGAGGCCAGTTCGATGCCGGATCGACGACGACGGCCTCCAGCTTCTTGCCAAGCAGGCCGCCCTTGGCGTTCTGCTGTTCGATCAGCATCAGCATCACGTCCTTCAGCGTCGTTTCGCTGATCGCCATGGTGCCGGAAAGAGAATGCAGAATACCGACCTTGATGGTGCCGCCGGACTGTGCCGCGGCTGGGGTCGAAGCGGCGGCCGAAACAGCGCCGACCGCGGCCACCGTGGCGGCGGCGGCGCCTAGCCGGCCAAGGCCGCGGCGGGAGATGACTGGTACTTCCGGTGGCATGTTCGTGGCTATCCCCATCGAATTGTTATGTGCGCTTCCCCGTCTCACCGAGGCAGATCACGATTATGCAACCACCGTGCCAACTGGGTGGTGCTCGCAAATGACGCGCCGCTCAGGCTGGCCAAGAGCCCAGCCCTCGTTGGATCTGCTCAAATGCCTAGAAATTGCGCCGGACCTGCGCACGCCACGTCTTTCCCCGGTGCCTAAATTTTGTGCGGCGGCGTAATTTGGGCGATCGCCGCGCCTGGTCTAGGCTGGCACCCACATCCGACAACGGAAACATCAAGGGGAAACGCAGCCATGGCCCGGATCATTATTGCCGACAATCCGCTCAATGAACTCGATATCGCGCGCCAGTTGCTGCCGCCGGATCTGGATGCCGTCATCGCTCGCCACGGCAGTCCGGAATTCACCGCGGCCCTGCGCGACGCCGTGTGCCTGGTTGGCTTCGGCGACGGCACAATGGACGACGACTTTTATAAGACGGCGCCCAACCTGAAGCTGGTGCAGCTTCTCTCCGCCGGCTACGACCGCTGCGACATCGAGGCCGCTCGGCGAGCCGGCGTGCCGATCTGCAACAATGGCGGCGCCAACTCCACCGCGGTGGCGGAGCACGCGATGCTGCTGATGCTGGCGGTATGCCGCCGGCTGGTGTGGCAGCACAGCAATGTGGCGGCAGGGCGCTGGCGCGGCAATGCGGTGCAGGATGTGAAGCTATACGAGCTGAAGGGCCGCACCCTGGGTATCGTCGGCCTGGGCAGCATCGGCAAGAAGGTGGCCCGCATGGCGCAGGCCTTCGGGATGGTGGTGCAGTACTACGATATCGTGCGGCTGACCGAAGAGCGGGCGGACGATCTGGGCGTGAAGTTCGCCCTGTTCGATGAACTGCTGAAGACGTCAGACATCGTATCGCTGCATGTGCCACTGACGCCCGACACAAAACACCTGGTCGGCGCGCAGCAACTGGCGATGATGAAGTCCACCGGCTACCTGATCAACACCTGCCGCGGTCCGGTGGCGGACGAGAAGGCGCTGATCGAGGCGTTGTCGAACGGCACGATCGCCGGCGCCGGACTGGACGTGTTCGACCAGGAGCCGCCGCCGGCGGACAATCCGCTGTTCACGCTGCCGAACGTGACCCTGACGGCGCATTTCGCGGGTCCGACCTGGGAGAACCAGTATTCCCGTTTCCGCAACGCGTTCGACAACTGCCAGCGGGTGATCCGGGGCGAGAAGCCGTTATGGGTGATCCCGGAGCTGCGCGATTAGCGGGCTTGCGGAGCGCTGTCGCACGTGACGGCCGATGCGTCCCCGGCGGCGGCCGTGCCGGCGCAGTTGTTTTGATTTCCTGCGGAGGATGGCGGAGGCGCGCAGGGCCGCCGAGGATGCGTCAAAGGCGCCGCCGCGCTTTGTGCGCCGCATTTGCGCTGGCCTGGACCGGCCGCCGCGCCACTTGCCTGTGCGTGAACCAGCGCCGTGACTGTCGCCGCTGGGGAGGCTCCTGCCGCCGAAACCAGGGCTCCTGTCTACCAGACGGCTGGCAATCTTCCCGCGCGCGGGCCATCGCCGAACCTGACGGAACGGGATGATTCGGCTGGCCGGCCGAAATCAGCGGGGGCGGTCACCGCAGGACAGGAACGGCACGAAGGTTACGACATCCCCCGGTGCGACATGGGCGGTCGACGCCGGCAGCAGGACAAACCCATCCGCCGTTAGCAACGGGGCCAGGCGGCCTGAGCCGTCGGAGCCCGTGCGGGTGGCAACAAAGGCGTCGCCCCGCCGGACAAGGCGCGCCAGGATGAATTCCGTCCGGCCAGGCGTCCGGCGCAGGGCAAACTCGGCACAGATCTGCAGCGACCCCGGCGGGACAGCGTCCATCATCCGCGCCAGCAGCGGACGGACGAACCCCAGAGCACCGGCCAGCGCGGCCTGCGGATTGCCGGGCAGGCCAACGAACAGCGCCCGCCCAAGCCGGCCGGCCGCGAGCGGCTTGCCCGGCTTCATCGCCACCTTCAGTACAGCCAGGTTGCCGCCCAGCGCGTCCAGCGCGTCGCGCACATGGTCCTCATCGCCGACGGAGATGCCGGCGGTGGTCAGCACCAGGTCGACACCATCCGCCGCCGCCCGCAGCGCGGCGCGCATCGTTGCGGGGTTGTCAGCGACAATGGGCACGCGGCGGACCGATGCGCCCCAGGCGGTCAAGAGCGCCCCCAGCATCGGTCCATTGGAGTCATGAATCTGCCCTGCTGCGAGATCCTGGCCGGCGGCGCACAGTTCGCGGCCGGTCGACAGCAGGGCAACGCGCGGGCTGCGACTGACCTGGATCGCCGAGAAGCCCTGCGAGGCCATAATGGCGATGTGGCGCCAGTCCAGCGTCGCGCCGGGATAGAGCAGGGCAGTTCCGGCGCGGATGTCCTCACCGCAGCGGCGGATGTTGGTGCCAACCGGCGGCACGGCGGCGGCCGTCAGCAGGTCGCCGTCCCGACGTACGTGCTCCTGCGCGATGACCGCATCAGCGCCGTCGGGCAGCGCCGCGCCTGTCAGAACGCGATGCACGCCGCACGCCGCCAGACGCGACGGCGGTTCACCGGTGGCGGTGCGACCGGTGACCGGTGTAACCGCACCGGCAATGAGGCTCGCGGTCCGGACCGCATAGCCGTCCATCGCCGACTGATCAAACGGCGGCAGGTCGACGCGGGCTGTGATCGGCTCGCGCAGGACACGTCCAACGCAGGACTCCAGCGGCACCGCCTCGGCCGGTAGCGGCCGGTCCACCAGGTCGAGGATTCGCTGCAGGGCAACGTCAAAGTCGATGCCGCCGGCGGTGCAGCCGAAGGCGGGAAGCATGGCGTTCATGCGCCGCTCCGTGTGATGCGGACCCGCACCGGATCGGGAAAGGCGTGCGCCAGCATGCGCTCCGCCGCGACGGCGCCGGGCTGGGGTGAGCCGGCCATGGCGCTGACCAGATCCAGCCAGATATCCTCGCCGCCATGCTCGATCACGTGCAGCACGCGTGCCGATACCAGCGCGCCGGGCGACACGGCCTCCTTGGCCGCGGCGCTGTTGATCCGGTCCATCATGGCCCGGGAGCAGATGGCGGCGGCAATGTCAGCAGCGGTGTCGCTGTTGGTCAGTGCCGCAACGATATCGCCGAGCATGGGCGGGAGTTCCTTATTGCAGCAGGGGCGATGCGGTGCCTTGCATGTCGAAGCCGGTGATCACCGCTTCGCCGGCCAGCCGGCTAATGTACTGCGCCATGGCCTTACGCTGGGAACGCTCTTCCAGATAGGCGGCGATACGGTCGTATACGTCCTCGAACGGCAGGATCTGGCCGCCCGTGCGGCGCTCCAGCCGGACCACGTGCACGCCGTACCGGGTGCGCACCGGTTCGGCACAGGTCTCGCCGGGTTGCAGCGTACGCAGCGCCGCGTCGAACGCCAGTGTCGTATCGCCTGCGACGACCTGGCCGAGGAGACCGCCCCGCTCGCGGGAAGGACAGTCGGACAGGTCATGGGCCAGGGCCTCGAAACAATCGGGCCGGGCGCGGACCAGCTCGAGCGCCGCCGTGGCCTTGGCGAAGGCGTGGGCATAGGCGGCCTCATCGTCGCTTCTGGCCTGGAACAAGACGTGCCGCGGCTCGAACAGGTCCGGCGTCCGAAACCGCGTCTTGTTCGCCTGGTAGTAGCGGCGGCAGGTATCCTCGTCCGCGGTGGGCGTACGCACGTCGTGCTCCAGCACGGCGCGGATCAGCGCCTCCTCATCCGTTTCGCGTAATCCATCGACGCTGCGTGGCTGTGCCTGCAAGCCCAGCGTCTGCGCACGCTGCAGCAGGAGTTCACGGATAACCAGCGCACGCGTGGCTTCTTGCCAGGCTTCGAGGGGCGAGCCGCCGGTGTGGTTCTGCACCTCGCGGGCGATGGCGCCATTCGGAATGACGGTGCCATTGACGCTGATCGACGGGCGGAGGGTTTCGCGGAGCAGCACAGTGCGCATCGGCGTCACTCCCCGGCCACCGGACGCGTCGTCCGGACGACCTGATAGCCCTGGCGGCCCAGATACCAGACTGGCGCGCTGAGGACGTGCACCAGGCGGGTGAAGGGGAACACCAGGAAGATCGTCAGGCCGAGGAAGATGTGCAGCTTGAAGATCGGGTTTACGTCCGCGATCAGACCGGCGGAGCTCGGCTGCAGCGTAACGATGCCCTGCGCCCAATTCATGAATTTCACCATTTCATGCCCGTCCATGTGCATGGCGGACACCGGAATGGACAGCAGGCCGAGCGTGAGTTGCGCCCAGAGCAGCAACAGGATGCCGATGTCGCCGACGCTGGAGGTCGCCAGGATGCGCGGGTCCTTCAGGCGGCGATGCGCCAGCAGGGCGACGCCGATCCAGCAGGCGATGCCGGCAATGCCACCAAACGTCATCGCCAGTCCCTGCTTGAAGCTGTGGCTGATGCCGAACGCGTCGAATACCGCCACCGGCGTCAGCAGGCCGACGAAATGGCCGCCGAGGATGCACAGGATGCCAACATGGAACAGGTTGGAGCCCCACATCAGTTGCTTGCGCCGCAGCAACTGCGACGATCCGCTGCGCCAGGTGTACTGCGAGTGGTCAAAGCGCAGCAGGCTGCCAAGCGCGAAGACCGTCAGCGCCACGTAGGGATACCAACCGAAGAACACAGTGTTGAGCCAGGACATTTTCGAAGCTCCTCAGGCGGCGCGGGCGTCGCGCCTGGCGGCGCGAATGCGGGTGCGCAGGCGGTCGGTCGAGCAGCCGTCCATGGCCTCACCGGGGCCGAAACGAACGGCGGCTTCCTCCCAGGCGGCGTCGAGCGCGGCCAGGTCGTTGGGATCGTCGTCGGGAATATCGGACACGCCGATGGCGGGGGCCTGCGCCAGATCAGCCAGCGCCTGCATGACAGCGGCGTAGCCGGCATCGCGCGTGCCAAGCCGGTCGGCCAGCGCGCGTAAGATGCCGGCGGGTTCGGCCAGCAACTCCCGCGCCTCAGCGTCCGGCAGCAGCGAAAGGAATTCCAGGAACAGCGGCAGGTAGTCGGGCAGTTCGCCCTGGTTCATCTCCAGGCCGTGCTGGGCATAGAGATCCACCAGATCGGCCATCGCCTGGCCGCGGTCACGGGATTCGCCGTGCACGTGCTCGAACAAATGCATGGAGACGGCGCGACCGCGGTCGAACAGGCTGACATAGCGTTCCTGCAGGTCGTAGACGTCGCCGCCGGCGAGGTCGGCAAGCAGCGGCTGATCGGCCGGCACAAGACCCTCGGCTGCCAGGACGGAAGCAATTTCGCCCGTTGCCGCCTGCAGGTTCTCGGTCGGATAAGACAGCAGCGCGGCCAGGGCGCGATAAGTCCGGGCCATCAGATCGTCTCCATCGGGGTCTTCTGCTTCTGGCCGAACAGGTTGAAGCCGGTCTTGCCGGAGCAGCCATCGCCAAAGGAGAAGCCGCAGGAGCCGCGTAGCTGATACGCGTCCTCACCGGTCTCCCGGTGGGCGGTGGGAATGACGAAGCGGTCCTCGTAGTTGGCGATTGCCATCAGGCGGTACATCTCCTCGATGTCGTTGCCCGACAGGCCGACGCGCTCCGCCAGCCCGTCATTGATGACGCCGTCTATGGTCTTACTCCGCATATACGCCCGCATGGCGAGCATGCGGTCCAGCGCCAGTTCGACCGGCGCGGTGCGGCCGGCGGTCAACAGGTTCGCCAGGTATTGCACCGGAATGCGCAGTGACTTCACATCTGGCAGGCCATTAACCTGCCCCAGGTCGCCCTTCGCCGCCGCAGACTGGATCGGTGACAGCGGCGGCACGTACCAGACCATTGGCAGGGTGCGATACTCGGGATGCAGCGGGAAGGCGATCTTCCAATCCATCGCCATGCGCCACACTGGTGACCGCTTCGCCGCGTCCAACCAAGCCTGGGAGATGCCGTCGGCCCGCGCCTGCGCCTGCACAGCCGGATCGAACGGATCGAGGAAGACCTTCAGTTGTGCTTCGTACAGGTCGCCCTCATCCGGTACTGAAGCGGCTTCCTCGATGCGGTCGGCATCGTAAAGCACGACGCCGAGGTAGCGGATGCGGCCGACGCAGGTTTCCGAACACACCGTCGGCATGCCCGCCTCGATGCGCGGGAAGCAGAAAGTGCACTTCTCCGACTTGCCGGAGGACCAGTTGTAGTAGACCTTCTTGTAGGGACAGCCGGAAATGCACATGCGCCAGCCGCGGCACTTGTCCTGGTCGACCAGGACGATGCCGTCTTCCTCGCGCTTATAGATGGCGCCCGACGGGCACGATGCGGCGCAGGCGGGATTCAGGCAGTGCTCGCACAGGCGCGGCAGGTACATCATGAAGGTGTTTTCGAAGGCCCCGTAGATGTCCTTCTGTACGCCTTCAAAGTTGGAGTCCTGGCTGCGCTTGGAGAATTCGCCGCCGAGGATTTCTTCCCAGTTCGGACCCCACTCGATCTTTTCCATCCGTTGGCCAGTGACCAGCGAGCGGGGCCGCGCCGTCGGCATCGCCTTCGACTCCGGCGCCTGCTGCAGATGTTCGTAGTCGAAGGTGAAGGGTTCGTAGTAGTCGTCGATTTCCGGCAGGTCGGGATTGGCGAAAATCTTCGACAGCACGCGCCACTTGGCGCCGATGCGCGGCTCGATCTTGCCGTTGCGGCGGCGAACGAAGCCACCGTTCCAGCGGTTCTGGTTCTCCCAGTCCTTCGGATAGCCGACGCCCGGCTTGGTTTCGACGTTGTTGAACCAGACGTATTCCATGCCCTCGCGGCTGGTCCAGACGTTCTTGCAGGTGACCGAACAGGTGTGGCAGCCGATGCACTTGTCCAGGTTCAGCACCATGGCGATCTGCGCGCGAACCTTCATCACACGGTCTCCTTCGTAACGACCGGTTCGTCGAGCCAGTCCACCTTGTTCATGCGCCGGACGACAATGAACTCGTCGCGGTTGGAGCCGACCGTGCCGTAGTAGTTGAAGCCATAGGATTGCTGCGCGTAGCCGCCGATCATGTGCGTCGGCTTCAGCACCGCGCGCGTCACCGAGTTGTGGATGCCGCCGCGCTTGCCGGTGATCTCACTGCCGGGGACATTCACGATCTTCTCCTGCGCATGGTACATCAGCGCCATGCCCGGATTGACCCGTTGCGAAACGACCGCCCTGGCGACCAGCGCGCCGTTGGCGTTGTACGCCTCGATCCAGTCATTGTCGGCAATGCCGGCCTGTTTCGCATCCGTTTCGCTGATCCACACCACCGGGCCGCCGCGATTCAGCGTCAGCATCAGCAGATTGTCGGAGTAGGTGCTGTGAATGCCCCATTTCTGGTGCGGGGTGATGAAGTTCAGCACGATTTCCGGATTGCCGTTGCCGTGCTTGCCCTGCACCGGCGCAATTGCCTTGGTGTCCACCGGCGGCCGCCAGGTGACGAAGGCCTCGCCGAAGGCGCGCATCCACAGATGGTCCTGGTAAAGCTGCTGCCGTCCGGTCAGCGTGCGCCAGGGGATCAGTTCATGCACATTGGTGTAGCCAGCGTTGTAGCAAACCTTTTCCGATTCGATTCCGGACCAGGTCGGCGAGGAGATAATCTTGCGTGGCTGCGCCTGCACGTCGCGGTAGCGGATCTTCTCATCCTCTTTCGGTACCGCCAGGTGCGCGTGCGCGCGGCCGGTGATTTTTGCAAGCGCTTCCCAGGCCTTCACCGCGACCTCGCCGTTGGTCTCCGGCGCCAGCGACAGGATCGCCTCAATGGCGTCGATGTCGCTGTCCAGCTTAGGCTGGCCATTGGCGGCCCGGCCGTTCAGGTCACGCAGGAAGTCCATCTCATGCTGCGTATTCCAGGCGATGCCCTTACCGCCATTGCCGATCTTTTCCATCAGCGGGCCGATAGAGGTGAAACGATCGTACAGGCCGGGATAGTCACGCTCGATCACTGCCACCGCCGGCATGGTACGGCCGGGCACCGGCAGCGCGCCCGTCGCCTTCCAGTCGGCGACATCGTAGGGCTGCGCCAGTTCGCCCGGGCTGTCGTGCTGGATCGGCGCCAGAACAACGTCGGTTTCCTGGCCGAGGACCTCCGGCGCGACGGTGCTGAACGCCTTGGCGATGCCCTTGTAGATGTCCCAGTCCGACCGCGCCTCCCACGCCGGATCAACCGCCGCGGACAGCGGGTGGATGAACGGGTGCATGTCCGAGGTGTTGAGGTCGTTCTTCTCGTACCAGGTCGCCGTCGGCAGAACGATGTCCGAGTAGACGCAGGTGGTGGACATGCGGAAATCCAGCGTCACCAGCAGGTCGAGTTTCCCTTCCGGCGCCGTGTCGTGCCAGATGACATCGACCGGCTTCTCGCGCCCCTCCTCGCCCAGATCCTTGCCCAGCACGCCGTTTGGCGTGCCCAGCAGGTGCTTCAGGAAGTATTCATGGCCCTTGCCGGAGGAGCCCAGCAGATTGGATCGCCACACAAACAGATTGCGCGGCCAGTTCGCGGGATCGTCGGGATCGTGGCAGGACATCTGCAGGCTGCCGTCCTGCAAGGACTTCGCCACGTAGTCCTTCGGCTCCTGCCCTGCCGCCTTCGCTGCCGCGGCAATTCCCAGCGGGTTCTGCTTCAGTTGCGGCGCCGAGGGCAGCCAGCCCATGCGTTCGGAACGCACATTGTAGTCGATCAGCGCCGCGTTCCAGTCGCCGGCAGGCGCGGTCGGCGACAGGATTTCTGACACATGCAGCGTCTCATAGCGCCACTGATCCGTATGCGCATAGAAGAACGAGGTCGAGTTTTGCTGCCGCGGCGGACGCGCCCAGTCCAGCGCGAACGCGATCGGCGCCCAGCCGGTCTGCGGCCGCAGTTTCTCCTGGCCCACATAGTGCGACCAGCCGCCGCCGGACTGCCCGACGCAGCCGCACATCACCAGGAGATTGATGATCCCCCGGTAGTTCATGTCCATGTGGTACCAGTGGTTCAGACCGGCGCCGAGGATCACCATCGAGCGGCCGTTGGTCTTCTCGGCGTTCGAGGCGAATTCGCGCGCCACATGGATGATCTGGTGGCGCGGCACGCCGGTGACGCGCTCTGCCCAGGCGGGGGTGAAGGGCGCGTCTTCGTCGTAGGATTTTCCGACATTGCCGCCGCCGAAGCCGCGGTCCAGGCCGTAATTGCCGCACAACAGGTCGAACACCGTGGCAACCAGCGTCTCACCGTCCTTCAGCGCCAGCGCCTTCACCGGAATGTTCCGCGGCTGCACCTCCGGGTGCTGTGTTGCGGTGAAGCCGTTGGTGGCGAGGCCGCCGAAATACGGGAAGGCAACCGACTCCACCCTGCCCTGCTCCGCCAGGGTCAGCACCAGCGACGACGCCTCATCCAGGTGCCACTTGCCCTGCTCGCCCCAACGGTAACCAATTGAGCCATTTGGCGCGACCGGCTGGCCAGCCTCGTCGAGCGCCACCGTCTTCCAGGCGGCGTTGTTTGCCTGCCCCAGCGAGTCGGCAAAATCCTCGGCGCGCAGCAGGCGTTCAGGCACGTAGTGCTCGCCCTGCTTCACCAGGCGGACCAGCATCGGCAGGTCGCTGTAGCGACGGACGTAGTCCTGGAAGTAGGGCACCGTGCGGTCCAGGTGGAACTCGCGCAGGATCACGTGCCCCATGGCCATGGCCAGCGCGGCGTCGGTGCCCTGCTTCGGATGCAGCCACAGATCGGCGAACTTGGTCGCCTCCGCGTAGTCCGGGGAGACAACGACGCTCTTGGTGCCCTTGTAACGAACCTCGGTGTAGAAATGCGCGTCGGGCGTGCGCGTCTGCGGCACGTTGGAGCCCCACAGCATCAGGAAGCCTGCGTTGTACCAGTCGGCGCTTTCCGGCACGTCGGTCTGCTCGCCCCAGGTCATCGGGCTCGACGGCGGCAGGTCGCAGTACCAGTCGTAAAAGCTCATGCAGACGCCGCCGAGCAACGACAGGTAGCGTGAGCCTGCGGCGTAGGAGACCATGGACATGGCCGGAATCGGCGAGAAGCCGATGACGCGGTCGGGTCCGTAGGTCTTTACTGTATAGGCATTGGCCGCGGCGATGATCTCATTCACCTCATCCCACGTCGCCCGCACGAACCCGCCCAGGCCGCGCTTCGTCGTGTATGAGGCGCGCTTGGCCGGGTCCTGCACGATCGACTGCCAGGCGGCGACCGGTGGCTGGGTCTTGCGCGCCTCACGCCACAGCTTCATCAGGCGGCCGCGGACCAGCGGGTGCTTCACGCGGTTAGCGGAATACAGATACCAGGAATAGGACGCGCCGCGGGCGCAGCCGCGCGGCTCATGGTTCGGCAGATCGGGGCGGGTCCGCGGGTAATCGGTCTGCTGCGTCTCCCACGTCACGATCCCGCCCTTGACGTAGATCTTCCAGGAACAACTGCCGGTACAATTCACGCCGTGCGTCGAGCGGACGATTTTGTCGTGCTGCCACCGCTTGCGGTAGCCGTCCTCCCATTCCCGCGGCTCGTTCGTCACCACGCCATAGCCGTTCGAGAACGTGCCGACCTGCTTCCGGAAGTAGGTCAGTCGATCGAGGAAATGACTCATCGGGAAGTCCTGCCTTGCTCGGCCGCGCCCCAACGGACGCCGCATATGGCAGGAGGCTTACGCGTTGAATCACGGAATATCGTTGATTTGGATCAATGCAATCACGTGATCACTTTAGCAATGTGCATGGCAGGACGCTAATTCATGGCCCCTTCGGAGGGATCGCGGCAAAGGAGCAGGTGATGCTGAAGGAGATCGACATGCCGCCTGCCGACGCCGCCATCGCCCCGGCTGCCACCGCCCGTGACGCCCTCGGCCGCGTGCCATGGCTGGATGCGGTGCCCGCGGCCACGCTCGACGCACTGGCGCAGCATGCGGTGCTGCACCGCATGCCGCCGGACAGCCAGCTATTCGAACAGGCGGAAATCCCAACCTTCGCGCTGCTGCTGCTGAGCGGCAGCGTCGAACTGCTGGGTGTGCGCGGCAAGGAGGAGACGCTGGTCGAGTTCGTGCGCGGTCCGGACCTGATCCTGCCTGCCGCGGTGCTGAACCAGCAGCCCTACCTGATGCGTGCGCGTGTCCTCGGCGAGGCATGGCTGGTGATGGTGCAAGCTTCGACCTTTCGTGACGCGGTCGCCGCAGACCATGCGCTCGCGCTTGCGGTGCTTTCGTGCCAGGCGGCGCAGTTCCGCCGGCAGATCAAGCACGCCAAGAACCTGCAGCTTCGTTCTGCCGAGGAACGCATTGGCTGCTACCTGATGGGCCTGTTGGCGGCGGTGCCGCCTGGCGAGCCGGTCCGCCTGCCGTTGGAAAAGCGCCTGATTGCCTCCCAACTCGGCATGACTCGCGAAACCTTCTCCCGCACGCTGAGCGCCGTTGCCCGCCGTGGCATCCGTGTCGACGGCGACATGGTGATGCTCGAGGACGCGGCCGCGGCGCAGGCGCATTTCGCCCTCGACCCGCTTCTGGATGGTCCGGAGGCAATCATTCCCCTTCCCCGCAAGGAAACCTGACTACCACCTCCCACCCACAGGTGCGGCCATGACACAAGCAAGTATCAGTCCCGGCGACCGGCAACGGGCGCTGTGGCTGTCGACGTTTGCCTTCACTATCTGTTTCGCCGTCTGGTCGATCTTTGCCATCATCGGCATCCGGATCCAGAAGGATCTGGGGCTGAGCGATACGCAGTTCGGCCTGTTGGTTGGCACGCCGATCCTGATGGGATCGTTGATCCGCCTGATCCTGGGCGTCTGGTCCGACCAGTACGGCGGACGCCTGGTCCTGTTCATCACCATGCTGGCGGCAGCGGCGATGACCGCGCTGCTGACCTTCGCTTACGACTACACCACCTTCCTGCTGGCCGCGCTTGGCGTCGGCTTCGCGGGCGGATCGTTCTCCATCGGCATTGCCTATGTGTCGAAGTGGTTTCCCAAGGAAAAACAGGGCACCGCCCTCGGCATTTTCGGCGCCGGCAATGTCGGCGCCGCGCTGACGAAATTCTGCGCGCCGGTGGTGCTGGTCCACTGGGGCTGGCAGGCGGTCGCTCTCGTCTGGGCGGCGGCGCTGGCAGTCACCGCGTTGATTTTCTTCTTCGGCACCAAGGACGACCCGGACCTGCAACGGCGGCGTATGGCCGGCGTCAAGGCGGAATCCCTCGCCGAAATGCTGGAGCCGCTGAAGAATATCCAGGTCTGGCGGTTCTCGCTTTACTACTTCTTTGTCTTCGGCGGCTTTGTGGCACTGGCGCTTTGGCTGCCGCGCTACCTGATCGGCGTATATGGATTGGATATCACCACCGCCGGCATGATCGGCGCCGCCTACTCCGTGCCGGCGTCGATTTTCAGAGCGTATGGCGGGCACCTGTCCGACAAGTTCGGCGCGCGCCGGATCATGTATTGGACGTTCCTGGTGGCATGCGTCTGCACCTTTATCCTGTCCTACCCGCCGGCCACCTATGTGATCAAAGGCATTCGCGGACCCATCGAGTTCACCGCGCAGATCGGCATCGTCGGGTTCATTACGGTCTCCGCGATCCTGGGTTTCTTCATGAGCCTGGGTAAGGCCGCCGTCTACAAGCACATCCCGGTCTACTATCCGGACCGCGTTGGCGCGGTCGGCGGCGTGGTTGGCCTGGTCGGCGGCCTGGGCGGCTTC
>JAFEFW010000062.1 GCA_018240405.1 Pseudomonadota bacterium | reverse complement strand
GAGAAGGACTTCCCGCCCATGGACATCGGCGTCTTCATCCCGATCAACAACAATGGCTGGCTTATTTCCGCCGCCTCGCCGCAATACATGCCCAGCTTCGAACTCAACAAGAAGGTGGTGCTGAAGGCGGAACGCTTCGGTCTCGACTTCGCGCTGTCGATGATCAAGCTGCACGGGTTCGGCGGCAAGACCGAGTTCTGGGACCACGGGCTGGAAAGCTTCACCCTGATGGCCGGACTGGCCTCCGTCACGCAACGTATCCGCCTCTATGCCTCGACCGCTGTCCTGACGATCCCGCCGGCGATCGTGGCGCGCATGGCGTCAACCATCTCCGACATTTCCGGTGGGCGGTTCGGCGTCAACATCGTCTCCGGCTGGCACAAGATCGAGTACAGCCAGATGGGGCTGTGGCCCGGCGACGAGCATTTTGCCAAACGCTACGACTACAGCACCGAATACGTCACGATCATGAAGCAGTTGTGGGAGAGCGGCCACAGCGACTTCAAGGGCGCGTTCTTCCAGATGGACGACTGCCGGCTCAGCCCGCCGCCGGTCCGGCCGGTCAAGCTGGTCTCCGCCGGGCAGAGCGACCGCGGCATGGAATTCGCCGCGCAATACTGCGACTTCAACTTCGCCCTCGGCGAAGGCGTCAACGAACCCACCAAGGCCGCCAGCGTGCCCGCTCGGATGCTGGCGCACGCGGCCAAGACCGGACGCGATGTCGGCAGCTACATGCTCTACATGATCATTGCCGATGAAACCGATGCGGCGGCCATGGCGAAGTGGGACGCCTATAACGCCGGCGCCGACCAGGATGCACTGGCCCACCTGCTGGGCAAGGCCGCCGAGGACACGGCGCCGTCCGATACCTCGATGGCCGCGGCGATCCTGCGTGCTCCGTCGCCGATCAACTTCAACATGGGCACGCTGGTCGGGTCCTATGCGCATGTGGCGCAGATGCTGGACGACGCCGCTGCCATGCCCGGCGTGAAAGGACTGATGCTGACCTTTGACGACTTCCTGGTCGGCATGGAAGCCTTTGGCACGCGCATCCAGCCGTTGATGCGCTGCCGCCAGCACGTTGCCCTGGCCGCCTGAGGAGGGTTCGCATGTCCGATATCTATGCCCAGCGCGGGTATGGCGCTCAGTCACAGGGGTTCGGCGCCAAGCCGGGCGTGGTCGTGGTGGATTTCCAGCGCGGCTTCATCGATGCCGCCTTTCCCATGGGCGGCGCGCCGATGGTCGACGACGCGGTGCGCAACACCGTGCCGCTGATTGCGGCGGCGAAACGCGCCGGCCTGCCGGTGATCGCCTGCGTCAACGGCTACGACAGCCCGCGGGCCGCGCCGCACTGGAAGGTGCCGCCGGTGATGGACCTGCTGGCCGGCAGCGCGCAGGTCGAGCTCGATCCCCGCATCGCCGCGGCCGGGCCCGACGTCGTACTTATGAAGTCGGCGCCTTCAATCTTCTTCGGCACCTCGGCCGCCGCGATTCTGACGCGGGAGCGGGTGGATACGGTCATCGTGACAGGCTGCATCACCTCCGGCTGCGTCCGCGCCAGCGTGATCGACGCGTTTTCGTTGGGCTTCCGGGTCATGGTGCCGCGCGACTGCGTCGGTGATCATGATCAGGCCGCGCATGAACAGAACCTGAAGGACGTCGAACGCCGCTACGCCGATGTGATCGATTGCGACACGGCGGTCGCCGCGATCGAGGCGTGGCGGGAGCGGAATGACCGGTAGAATGCGCGTCGGCGCAGTCGCGCCGGCCGCTATACCGGTTCGAGCGGCGCGTTCAACATCGTGCCCGGCACGATGATGCCGCCGCGGTCGCCGACGGTCACGCTGCCGTAGCGCTCCGCATAGATCGGCGGCAAGGGCCGGGCACCCGGCGCGGCGAGCCAGAGCCGCAGTAGGTGGCGCTTGCGCTCCGGCTCCGGCCAATCCTCGAAGGCGGTGCGGTCGTGCAGGATCGTGTGGTTGTGCACGAACTGCATGTCGCCCGGCCGCAGCGCCATATCCAGCCGCAGCGTTGCGTCCTCGGCCAGGCGATCGAACATCGCCAGTGCTTCCAGGTCTTGGGGCGTCAGGCGCCTCGCCTCCGGGAACCGTTGCGAAGAGCGCACGTAGTGCGGTGCATAGATGGCGGACAGGTGGCCCTGGTAGTCGTTATAGACCGGAATATCGAACCAAGGGTTCTTACCAGCCGGCACCTCACCACGGCGATCGGTGGCAAACGGAATGAACAGCCGCTCCAGCAGGTCGGGCCGTTCCTGCGCCATGCGGTTGTACACGCTCATGGAGCTGGTGATCGACGACAGGCCGCCGGCTTTCGCTGTCTTCAGGCACAGCAGGCCGACAATGTCGCAGGAATCGGTGTGGAAATTCTGCCGTTCGGTGGTCTGGTAGATGCGCACCCGCGGGTCGCTGGAATGCAGCCCCAGGTCGCGGACATGGCCGAGCACATGGCCCTTGGCGTTCTGCGAGCGGGCATTGCCGAGATGGGTGCCGATACCCCAGTACATCGCGGCGCTTTCGGCGATCGGCCGCCCTTCGACCGGCAGGCCGCGTATCAACACGAAGCCGCGGCCGTTAAGAATTTCGTCGCGCAGCCGGTCCAACACCGGCCCAAGGGTTGGAAGCGGAAAGTCGGTCCTGGTCAGCGCGGCGATATCGCGGCCCTGAACGCTGCGCAGGCAGGTCTCGATCTCTGCTACCTCGGCCGGCGAGAGGATATAGGTCCATTCCGCCGGACGCTTCGCCAGATCGGCGCCGATCCAGGCGGAGGGGCCGGTGATGAGGGAGCGCCTGGGTTGGACGTCGACGTTCATCCTTGGGTTTCCGCGCGTTGTTGCTCTGTCCGCATCAGCGAGGTCACACCGTTCCCACCGCTGGTGACCGTGTCAAGCAGGCGGCTTGTGTGATCGATGCCGAAGCAACGGCGCCGCCGGCATCGCCTTGAACTGAGGCTGCCGAACCTGGACGTCATCAAAATCCTGTTTGCGATGATGTTGGGTTGCCCGCCTACGGGCACCTGGCTGTGCCGCAATCCGGCTGGAGGCCGTAACCAACGTCCGGCCCGACGCGCTTGGGCTGTGCATGTTGAGGAACAGCATGGTTGCGACATGGAGATGCGACCGGATCAAGCCCGCTGCGTTATTCGCGTGCGACGTTTGGAGAACTGTCTTGGCCAACCACACCTACAGCATCACCGAAATTGCTGGCTCGTCTGAAGTCAGCCACGCCGACGCAATTGAGAAGGCCGTCGCGCGAGCGTCTCAAACCCTGCGGCACCTCGCGTGGCTTGAGGTCAAAGAGCAGCGCGCCGAGATTGAGAATGGTAAGATCCGGCACTACCAAGTGGTCCTGAAGATCGGCTTCAGGATGGAAGACTAGAAGATCCTCTCTCAAGCTGATGCCAACCCGTAGACGGTGAAGTTGGACCGGCGTGCCTCTGCTGGGGCCGCCGGTACACCGCCGTCAACGTCCTGCCAGGAATCCTCTCGAGCGCGAGCTGCGACCAATCGGGGGATCGCCTTGAACCTGGCGATGGGCATTGCCATCAGGCGGACCGGGCGGCAGGCAGAGCCATTCAGCACCCGCCGCCCTGATCGTCTTGCGAGCGTCCGTGTTCTTGCACGCTGACAGAACGAACTCTGGCTCGACCGCGGGCCGGGCCGGTTCGTGCAGCGACAGTGCAAATCCATGAAGATAGCGTTGATACAGGCCGGCCTTCTGCACCAGCAAGTAGGTCAAGCCAGAGTCGCGCTCGCGCCGCCCGTTTTGGGTTCAAGCTGGCGAGGTGTGCCAGGCGGGGCCATGATGATCGCGAGGACCGAGATTCCCGGTTCCTGATCGCACTATACACAAGCACGGATTAAGCGGTGGGGCGGCGGCCAGCCGCCTTTCGGACACCCTCGCTTTCCCTTATCTGAAAAAGTTTGCCCTCCATTAATCGGACACTGTCGCCTCGGCTGAACGGCGATTCATGAGCCATCGCCGCACCTCATCGTCAAACGCATGCCGAGCCGGACTCTCCGGATGGGGGTAAACTCAAGCCCCGCAGCCGCGCAGCGGGCCGCCGCAGGCGACGGGCTTGAGTTTGCCGCCAGCCGGAGGAGCTATCGCAGGCGGCGTAGCGGAGAGGGACGATCTGACACTGTCCGTCTGATCAAGTACCGACGTTTACGCTTGAGCCTGCCATGCAGTCACCAGGCCGGCCGATCGAAGGCATTGGCCGAGATCGAGCGGCAGGCGTTAAAAGGCAAAAATGCAACGGCCCGGGGTAAGAACCCCGGGCCGCCCGAGTCGATCCAGTCCAGTTACTTAGGCGAACTGGTTCATGGTGTTGTGGACACCACCCGCTTTCAGCGCCGCCTCACCGGAGAAATACTCCTTGTGGTCGTCGCCGATATCCGAACCGGCCATGTTCTGGTGCCGCACGCAAGCAATACCCTGGCGGATCTCCTCGCGCTGCACCTGCTTCACGTAACCCAGCATGCCCTGGTCGCCGAAGTATTGCTTCGACAGGTTGTCCACCGACAGCGCCGTCGTGTGATAGGTCGGCAGCGTGATCAGATGGTGGAAGATGCCGGCGTGCTGCGCCGCATCCGCCTGGAAGGTGCGGATCCGGTTGTCGGCTTCCTGCGCCAGCGCCGTGTTGTCGTAGTCCACGCTCATCAGCCTGGCGCGGTCATACTCGGCGACGGAGTTCGAGCCGTTCTTCTGCCACTCATCGAACACCTGCTGGCGGAAGCTCAGCGTCCAGTTGAACGACGGCGAGTTGTTGTAGGCCAGCTTGGCCTGCGGATAGACCGCCCGGATGCGGTCCATCATGCCCTTGATCTGGCCGACATGGGGCTTCTCGGTCTCGATCCACAGCAGGTCGGCGCCGTTCTTCATCGAGGTGATGCCGTCCAGCACCACGCGATCCTCACCGGTGCCCGGGCGGAACTGGAACAGGTTGGACGGCAGGCGCTTCGGCCGCATCAGCTTGCCGTCGCGGGTGATCAACACATCGCCGCTGGTGACCTGGTCCGGCGTCACCTCCTCGCAGTCGAGGAAGCTGTTGTACTGGTCGCCCTCATCGCCCGGCGTGCGGCTGACGGCGATCTGCTTGGTCAGGCCGGCGCCGAGGCTGTCGGTGCGGGTGACGATGATGCCCTCTTCCACGCCGAGTTCCAGGAACGCGTAGCGGACCGCGCGGATCTTGGCGACGAAGTCGTCATGCGGCACGGTGACCTTGCCGTCCTGGTGGCCGCACTGCTTCTCGTCGGAGACCTGGTTCTCGATCTGCAGCGCGCAGGCGCCGGCCTCGATCATCTTCTTCGCCAGCAGGTAGGTCGCCTCGGCGTTGCCGAAGCCGGCATCGATGTCGGCGATGATCGGCACGACGTGGGACTCGTAGTTTTCCACGCGCTCCAGCAGCTCCGCCTCACGCGCCTTGTCGCCATGCTTGCGTGCTTCGTCGATGTCGCGAAACAGGCCGCCAAGCTCACGGGCGTCGGCCTGCTTCAGGAAGGTGTAGATCTCGCGGATCAGGTCCGGCACCGTGGTCTTTTCATGCATGGACTGGTCGGGCAGCGGCCCGAACTCGGAGCGCAGCGCGGCGACCATCCAGCCGGACAGGTAGATATAGCGGCGCTTCACGCTGCCGAAGTGCTTGCGCACCGAAATCATTTCCTGCTGCGCGACGAAGCCGTGCCAGGCGCCGAGCGACTGGGTGTACTGGGACGGGTCAGCGTCATAGGCGGCCATGTCGCGGCGCATCGTCGCGGCGGTATAGCGCGCGATGTCGATACCGGTCAGGAAGCGGTTCTGCAGCCGCATGCGGGCGACGGATTCGGGATTGATGCCGTCCCAGGTGCCGCCCTTGGTGGCGATCAGGTCGCCGATCTGAGAGATGATCTCGCCATAGGAGGAGCGGCGGCCAGGGCCGTTCGGGAAGCCGCCCGACAAGCCGTCGGGGGAGAAGGTCGGTGAGGTCATGTGGGCTCTCTCGCAGTGGACGCCGCGTCTGGCGTGGGGCGCGATGTATGGCGTGCGCCGGGCGGTGTCACCGCGGAACATGGTGCGCTGCGGCGAAAGCGGTTGGTGAATTTACGGCGCCACCTGCGCAGCGGTAAATGATGTAAAGGCGCGCGGTTTACACGCGCCGCCACAGCCCCGGCCCAGCCGAGGCGATGGCATGGACGCCGAAGCCCAGGAAGATCACGCCCGACACGCGCGTCACCCACAGCGCGTGGCGGCGGTAGAAGCGGCGGATCACGCCGGCACCGATGATTGCCACCAGCAACAGATCGGCCAGGATGAACCCGGCGCAGGCGGCACCCAGCAGCGGGGCGAAGGACGTCCAGTCCAGCGTGTTCGCGTAGCTCGCCAGCAGTGCGGTGAACATCGCCACCGCGACGGGATAAGCCTTCGGGTTTGACAGCCCGAACATCAGGCCGCGCAGCAGGGGACGCCGGGGCTCCGTCGTCACCGAACCGTCCGCCGACCGCCGTGCGGTGGTGGCGCGATAGCCCAGCCAGAGCAGATAGACGCCGCAGACGAGGCCGAGCAGGTCGAAAACCAGCGTGCCGATGCTGCGGGCGCCTATCACCGCGGTCAGCGACAGCGACGCCCACAGCACATCGCCGGCAAAATGGCCGCACAGGAACAGCGCGCCCGCCTTCCGCCCGCGTGAGGCGCCGATGCCCAGCAGCGCCAGGAAGGCGGGGCCGGGTGCCAGCGTGTAGGCGGCCCCGGACAGGGCCGAGGCCGCCAGCAGGCCGAACGTCACCCGCCGAAAGCCTGGTCCCAAGGCTCCGGCAGCATCAGGAAGTTGTCGCCCTGTTTGGTGAGGTGCGCAAAGCCGGGGAAGTGGACATGCATGCCGGCGATCAGTTGCCGGTCCGTCACGACCTGGTCGAAGATGCGCTTGCGCGTTGCGGCGGCCGCGTTGGGGTCCGTGTCGAAGGCCATGGTGACTTCGGGGCGCGGCACCTGCACCTCGGGCACGTGGATGATATCGCCCCAGATCAGCAGCGACTGCCCGCCCGAAGCGATCATGTAGCCGGAGTGGCCCGGCGTATGGCCGTGCAGCGGCACCGAGGTGACGCCGGGAAAGACCTCCACGGCGCCGGTGAACGGCCGCATCTGGTTGTGGTAGGGCGCCATCTGCTCCCGCGCACACTGGAAGTACATCTTCTTGGCGCGCTCATCGGCTCGGGACATGGCGCCGTCGTCGCGCCAGTGCTTGGGCTCGTTTTCGTGCACGATCAGCTCGGCGTTCGGGAAGAACTTTTCGCCGGTCTTCGGGTTGGTCAGGCCAGCGGAATGATCCGGGTGCATGTGGGTCAGGATCACCGCCTCGATATCGGCGGGATTGACGCCGGCTGCCTTCAGGTTCTGCTGCAGCTTGCCGGCGGTAGGCAGCAGATAGTCGCCCGATCCGGTCTCGATCAGCGCCAGGCGGCCGGCGGAGTAGACCAGGTAGCAGTTCACCGACGTGCGGCGGCCAGGCCGGAATTTGTCGCGCAGCATCTGCTCCGCATCGGCGGGGGCGATGTTCTGCATCACCTCGACCGTGCCATCCAGATAGCCGTCGGACAGGGCGGTGACGACGATGTCGCCGATCTTGCGGTGATAGACGCCAGGTATCTGCGCGCCGGGAATTTGGACCATGGGTGTGCTTTCTCCTGTCGAAACAATTAGCTCACAATGTTTGGCGCCATAGGGGCGCCGGAGCCGCCCCCAACTGGGCCATGATCCGGCTCAGCCGGATCATGAGGCAAAGGACACAAGGCCGGCGCTGCAAGCGCTTTCCTACTGAGCGATATACCCGCCGTCGATGACCAGTTCCGTGCCCGTGACAAACGACGCCTCGTCCGAAGCGAGGAACAGCACCCCATAGGCAACCTCGATCGGCTCGCCCAGGCGGCGCAGCGGGGTCTGCGCGATCTTCGACGCGCGCCCGGCGGCGTTGGTCGCGTTCAGCATCGGCGGCATGTAGCCGGGATGCACGGAGTTCACGCGGATGCCGTGCGGTCCATACTTCGCCGCGGCCGACTTGGTGTAGAGGCGTACGGCGCCCTTCGACGCGGAATAAGCCGGGGAGTCGGGGCTGCCGACGAACCCCATGATGGACGAGATATTGACGATGGAGCCGCGGCCGTTCGGGATCATTGCCGCCGCTGCCAGCTTGGTGCCGAGGAACACGCCGCGCGCGTTGATCGCCATCAGCTTGTCCCAGGCCTCGACCGCATCCGGATCGCCAACGGCACTGCCGCTGATGCCGGCGTTGTTCACCAGGATGTCGAGCTTGCCGTAGTGGGTGATCGTCTCGCTGATGACCCGCTGCCAGTCGGTCTCGGACGTCACGTCGCAGCGGACGAACATGGCGCGACCCTGCATGGCGTTGATCTCCGCCGCAACCGCCTCGCCTTCGGGGGAGAGGACATCAGCGATGACCACCGCCGCGCCTTCCTTGGCGAACAGGCGGACCTCCGCCTCCCCCATCCCGTGCGCGCCACCGCTGACGATGGCGACCTTGTCTTTCAGCCGCATGTTGGTTCCCTCCTGTTATCGTTACGGTTGGCAAGTGCCTCACCCGAACGTCATGGCGGGCGAAGGCCCGCCATCCACGCCTTTGTCTCAACCCGCACCGTCAGTCGCTCGGCGCAGCACCGCAAGGCGTGGATGGTGGGCCTGCGCCCACCATGACGAGAAACAACTTCCTCCGCTCACCATGGCAATGGGGCGTAGCCAGCCTCGACCGCTACACGCCCGCCGTCACGCCTCGCACAGCGCCATCAGCACCCGCACGTTCGGCAGCGACTCGAACCGCCCGATCTCCACGATCAGCTTCGCCGCCTTCTCGGTCCCCAGCACCGGATCGACCAGCGCGGCGAACTTCGCCTCCAGCCGTTTGCCCTGCGCCACCGCGTCGCTCGCCGGCTTGCCGGCATCGTGCTGCGCCGACACTTTCGAGCCGTTGCGCAGTTGCAGCGTGATCTCCGAGAACGTGCTGGGAATCCCGGTGCGGAAGTCAAACGACACCTTGTCGCGCAGCCCGACCAGCACGGGGTCGGCCGCCACTTCCTCGGAATAGGTCGACAGCCGGCTGGTATCCACGCCCGACAGGCCCATCGCCGTGGTCAGGCGCAGCGAGAATTTCGCCTCCAGGCCCGTACGTGGCTGCGGGATGTTGCAGATCCGGTCGCAGCCCTCCTCCACCAGCACTTCGATCCGCTCAACATCATCAGCGGCGATGCCATGCTGTTCGCGCAGCTTCCGAGCAGCCTCGATCGACGCGTGCGTCATGTAGCAGGCGGCGTGGTACTTGAAGAGATTGTTGCAGACATACCAGCCGTTTGGCGGCGTAGCGAAGGCGCGGTCCGGATTGAAGTCCGGGCTGTGGGTGCGGGCAAAGCCCTGGCCGCATTCCAGCACGTCGGTGCGGCTGGTGAAGCCGCGCGCGGCCAGCTTCGCCGCCATATACCCGTGATACGACGCCTTGCCGGCGTGCAGCGGCTTGCACATCGTGCCGAACATCGACTTCAGCCCTGCCGCCTGCGTGCCGGCGATGCCCAGCGCCGTCGCGAATTTCTCCGCGTCCAGCCCCATCAGGTGCGCACACGCCGCCGCCGCGCCGAAGCTGCCGACCGTCGCCGTGGAGTGGAAGCCGAGCCCGTCGTAATGGCCGGGGGCGATCACCTTGCCGATGCGGCACTGCAGTTCATAGCCGGCAACGAACGCCGTCAGCACCTCGGCGCCGCTCGACCCGCGCTCCTCGGCCAGCGCCAGCAGCGCCGGCAGGATCGCGACCGAGGGGTGGCCCGGCATCGCCAGGTTCACATCGTCGAAGTCCAGCGCATGCGCCGCCGCACCGTTGACGATCGCCGCCGACGGCGCCGGCAGCCGGCCCTTGTGGCCGATCACAACAGCGCTTTCGGCGCCGCCCTGCTCGCGCATCTCGGCCAGCAGGATCTCCACCAGCTCATCCGAGGCGCCCGCCACCGTGCAGCCGATCGCGTCCAGGATGCACTGCCGCGCCCACATCCGGGGCTCCGCCGGAATGTCCTCGAAGCGCAATGTACGCGCCTGCTCCGCCAGCGCCCGCGTCAGGCCCTTGCCGGCCTGGATGTCGTTGATCGCATTCACTGCCGTCTCTCCCTTGTCTTAGAGCATGATAGGTTGAGGTTGACCGTATCATGCTCTGCAAGTCTTTGTATAAGAGCGCGATTCACGCCTTCTGGCCTTCGGCCTCAGGCGATCGCACCCTAGCGTCCCCTATACACCGGCTTGCGCTTTTCGTTGAACGCCGCGATCCCCTCGCGCCGGTCGTCGGTCGGCACCATCCGGTTATAGGCCTCGATTTCGAACATCATGCCGGTCTGCAGGTCGGTGTTCAGGCCCATGTTCACCGACTGCTTGATCTGCCGCGTGGAGATTGGTGCGTTGCCGGCAATCACCGCGGCCGTCTCCAGCACCTCCTGCAGCAGCGCGTCCGGTGCGCAGATGCGGTTCACCATGCCCCAGTCGAACGCCTGCTGCACGCTGAACGGCCGCCCGGTCAGCAGGATTTCCTTCGCCCGCCGCGAGCCGACCGCGCGCGGCAGGTTCTGCGTGCCGCCGGCGCCCGGCATGATGCCCAGCGTCACCTCGGTCAGCGCGAAGCGCGCATTTTCCGCTGCGTAGATGAAGTCGCAGCACAGCGCGATCTCCATGCCGCCGGCATAGGCGGCGCCATTGACGGCGGCGATCACCGGTACCGGGCAGGCAACGATCGCGCGCACCATACGCTCAAAGATCAGGTGCTGGTCCTGCCACTGCTCATCGGTCATGCCGTTGCGCTGCTTCAGATCGCCGCCGGCACAGAACGCCTTACCGCCG
The DNA here is from genome assembly GCA_018240405.1 of Pseudomonadota bacterium. Classification (GTDB taxonomy): domain Bacteria; phylum Pseudomonadota; class Alphaproteobacteria; order Acetobacterales; family Acetobacteraceae; genus Rhodopila. The sequence continues at coordinate 4,638 of JAFEFW010000062.1, read as the reverse complement.
GCGCCGGTGACGACGATGCAGCGCTGCCTGTTGGGCGCGGCGCAGAAGCCGTCGAACGCGGCCAGCAGGTCGAGGCCCATCTGCGTGTTCATGGCATTGGCCACCTCGGGCCGGTTCAGCGTCACCAGAACGGTGTGCTCCTGCGGCTGGGTGACGGTGATCGTTTCGTAGCTCATTCTTCCAGTGCCTGCATGATGAAACGGATGAACGTGTCGATAGCGGTCGGATCTTCCCACCGCAGCACCGCAACGATGTCCTGTGACGGCGCGACCCATGTGACGTTGCCGCCCGCGCCGGAGGCGTAGAAACTGTCTTCCGGCGCGCTTTTGTGCCGGCCATGCCGTGTGTTCAGCCACCACAACAGCCCATACACCGGGTTCTGCGCACTGGGGGTCAGCGACTCCTTGACCCACCATTCGGGGATGATCTGCCTGCCGCCCCAGTCGCCACGCCGCTGCATCAGCAGGCCAATGCGCGCCTGGTCCTCGGCATGGATCAGAACGCCGCCACCCCAATGCGTGCCGCCGGAGACGCTCTCGATCATATGGCCGTCGATATCCACCGACGAGGTGCGATAGCCGTGCCAGGACCAGTCCTGTGACGCGCCGATCGGCTGCATGATACGTTCGGCGAACACCTCGGGCAGCGGGCGGCGGAAGCGGCGCAGCAGGCACAGCGCGAGGCGGTTCACCCGCACATCGTTGTATTCGTAATAGGTGCCGGGCGGATGCAGCGGCCTCGCGCTCCCCTTGGCCCCCTTCCCTTCGACCGCCAGGTTCCGCCCGCGGTCGATCACGTCGGACTTGCCGAACAGCGTGCCTTCCCACTCCGACGTGTTCTGCAGCAAGTGCCGCCAGGTGATGTCGCGGTTCTGCGCGCTGTCGAAGCCGCCATCGTCCACCGTGCGCCGCACCGGTTCGTCGAGCTCGGCGATCAGCCCGTCCATGACCGCGACGCCGGCCAGCAGGCTCAGATAGCTTTTCGCCGCCGAGAAGGTGAAGTCGACCTGATCCGTCTCGCCCCAGGAGGCAATCTTGTAACCGCGGCGCAGCACCAACCCGTTGGCCGGACCACGCGGGCGGATCGGACCGAGGATCTCGTTATGTGGCGGCGGCTCGAAATAGCCGGATTCCAGGTGCAGCTTCAGATCGTAGGGCCAGGGGACTTCGTTTTCCGTGGCGAAGCGGGCAGCTTCCTCCAGCCACATCCAGTTCATGCCGGCCTCGTCGGCCATGGCCTCCGGCCAGTATGCGCCGTGCGGCGGCGGCACGATCGGCGGCAATTGCATGCGGACGCAGTTCCTTCCCTATCCCGGGCGCGGACTATGCCCGCGGAGGCCGCCGCTGGATAGAGCGGCGCGCCCAGGCCTGGTACTCGGCGACCGTATCGACATCCGCCAGACGGCGGATGAAGGCGACCCGATGGCGATGGAACTGGCGCAGCGTATCCGCCAGCGCGTGTTCGGTGGACCAGCGGACGGCGCCGAACAAATCCCTCGGCCGCCGCGGCCCGAGGCCGATCAGCCAGTAGCCGCCATCCTGTGCCGGCCCGAACACCGCGTCGACCGAACCCAGCGCCCGGAACGCGGCCCGCACGTCTGCCGCGCCGGCGTCAGGGATATCGCAGCCCATCAACGCGACGCGGCGGTAGCGCCGCAGCGCCCGCGCCATGCGCGCGCCAAGGTCGCCGTGCCCTTGGCCGATGCGCCCAACCCGTGGCGGCAGACGCACGAACGCCCGGTCGGGCGTCACTGCCAGCACGACATCGAAGCGCCGGCAGGCAGCGAGGTCGCGCAGCAGCCCGGTCAGCGTCGCGGTATGGAAGCGCAGGGCCGCCTGGTCGCCGATATCGCGCGCCAGGCGCCGCTTCACCGTACCAAGGCGCGGCGCGCGAGCAAAGACGATGACCGTGTCCCTCATCCGTACAGCCGCGCGATCGACCGTGGCGGCACGCCAGCGAACCACAGCGACAGGCACAGCAGGTTGCGGGCAGAGCGGCGAAGGTAGCCATCCCGCTCCCACCGCACCGCCGAGGTCACCGCGTCCGCGTCCAGCGCCACCAACCGGCGGCGGCCAATCCTGCGGACGAGGTCGACATCCTCCATCAGCGGCAGCGGTCGCATACCGCCAACCGCACGCAGCAGGTCGCGATGGATCAGCAGTCCCTGGTCGCCGTACGGCAGACCGACAACGCGGCTGCGCCACGCCACCAGCCGTTCCAGCCGCCGGGCGCGCGGGTCAATGCTGTCGAGGCGGAAGCGGAAATAGCCTGCGCGTTCCGGACCGGCGTCCATGTGGGCCATAGCGACAGCGCGCCACCCCGGCGTCAGCCGCGTATCCGCATGCAGCAGCAGCAGCCAAGGACGCGTCGCGGCCGCGATTCCCGCTGCGATCTGACTGCCACGGCCGCGCGGCGCAGCGATGACTTTGGCGCCCTGCGCTGCATCGCGCGTGCCATCGGTGCTGCCGCCGTCAACGACGACGATTTCGAGCGCTTCGCCGAGTGACGCCAATGTCGCCGGCAGCCGAACGGCGGCGTTCAACGCCGGAATAATGACGGAAAGGTCCATTGCGCCGGCACCGCAAGGTTACCGCGTCAGGCTACCCGACCGGACACGGGCGACAAGACCCCGCGCCGCGAACGGCTGGTTACGGCCGTTCCCTATCGTCATGGCAGGCGCAGGCCTGGCAGCCACGCCTTGCAGTGTTTCTCCAGGTCTGCGCAGCGGAATGTGTGGAAAAGGCCTAGAGGGGCATTGGGTTTTCCCATCGCAAGGCGTGGCCGGCGGGCCTTCGCCCGCCACGACGAGAGGGCCATGGCCGCCATCGATAGGCTTCTTTTGGCGCCTCGGTCGAAGGCCCACCATGACGAGGTCAGAACGGGTGCCACCGCTACACCCCCAGATGCCGGTGGATCAGCGCCTCATCCGCCCGCAGCGCATCCGGAGAGCCGTTCCACACCACCGCTCCCTTCACCAGGATCTCGACCCGATCGACCAGCGACAGCACCGCGCTGACCGTCTTGTCGACCACGATCGTGGCAATGCCGGCATCGCGGATCGTATGGATCGTTTCCCAGATCGCGTCGCGCATCAGCGGTGCGAGGCCCTCCGTCGCCTCGTCCAGGATCAGCAGACGCGGGTTGGTCATCAGCGCACGGCCGATTGCCAGCATCTGCTGCTCGCCACCCGACAACTGGTCGCCACGGTTGCCGGCGCGCTGGCGCAGGCGGGGGAAGACCGACAGAACCCGCTCCTCCGGCCAGTCCTGCCGCCCGTCGACTCCCGGCCGCGCCGCCAGGCGCAGATTCTCCAGCACTGACAGGGTGGCGAACACGCCCCGCCCCTCCGGCACGACGGCGATGCCGCGACGCGCCCGTCGGAATGGCGCCTCACGGGTGACGTCGTGATCTTCGATCCGCACGCATCCGGCCTGCGCCGGCAGCAGCCCCATCAGCGTGCGGATCAGCGTCGTCTTGCCCATGCCATTGCGGCCCATCAGGCCGATTGCCTCGCCCGGCCGCACCACCAGGTCGACGCCACGCAGCACCGGCGCCTCACCATAACCGGACTGCAGGCCGCGCGCTTCCAGCAGCGGCGGCGTCATGCGATTGCGTGCCCAAGATAGGCCTCGCGCACGGCGGCGGAGGCGCGAATCGCCGCAGGTGGCCCGCGCTCCAGCACCCGCCCCTCGACCATCACCGTCAGCACATCGGCAACGGCGAACACCACGTCCATGTCGTGCTCGATCAGCAGCAGCGCGTGCTCGCGCGCCAACGTACGCAGCAACGCCGCCAACCGTTCGCTTTCCTCCGGCCCCATGCCGGCGAGGGGTTCGTCCAGCAGCAGCACCGCCGGGTCCGTCGCCAGCACCATCGCCAGTTCCAGCAGGCGCAGTTGCCCGTGGCTCAATGTGCCGGCAACGCGCTCCGCCTCATCCGCCAGCCCGACCCGCTCCAGCGCCGCCAAGGCTGCAGGCACCGCGCCGCGCGGGCTGCGTAGCCAGGATCGCGCGTGGAAGCCGTGCGCCACCTGCGCCGCGAGGCGGACGTTCTCCAGCACCGTCAGGTCACGCATCACATTGGTCTTCTGGAAGGAGCGGCCGATCCCGCCCTGCCCCGGCCGGCCACGCGCCCGGCGCCACGCCGGCCAGCGCGTCACGTTCCGCCCGCCCAGCAGAATCCGCCCGGCGCTCGGTTCCATTTCGCCGGCGAGGAGATTGACCAGTGTGCTCTTGCCGGCCCCGTTCGGGCCGATCACCGCGTGCAGTTCGCCGACCGCCAGCGTCAGCGACACGTCACCGACCGCGGTCAGGCCACCGAAGCGGCGCGTCAGCCCTTCGGCGACCAGCGGCATGGCGCTCACCGCACCACCCCGGCGCGACGTCCCGGCAGGCGGATGCCGGCCAGGCCGCGCGGCAGGACCAGGACCACCGCCAGGATCGCCAGCCCCTCTACCAGGCGTTGCCGCTCCGTCAGCAGCGTCGCCGCCTCGGTCAGGAAGATCAGCGCAAAAGCCCCCAGGATCGGACCATGCAACGCCCCCAGCCCGCCCAGCAGCACCATCAACAGCGCCTCGGCGGAGCGGTGCCAGCCCAGCAACTCGGGGTTCACGAACCCTTCCATCATGGCCCACATGTG